>JAQUPB010000048.1 GCA_029004185.1 Bacteroidales bacterium
ATTTATTTTTTCGTCTTTCGTGCTTTTGTTAAACCATTGTGATAATAAACCGCCGACAACAAGAGGTGTGTTCAGTTCAAGCGGAAGATACATTCCGAGTGCAAAAGCAAGCGGAGAAACTCCGAGAAGATAAACCAGATAAGCAATTACTGCTCCTGCAAGATAAAGTATCCAGTAAATTTTAGCACCCGACAACATCAGCGGCTCAATTATCGCTGCCATTGCATTTGCCTGTGGTGCACTCATGGGATTGGGAGTATCAGGTGTAGTTACAAACCCGTAAGACTTATTTAAAATATAAATAACAACACCAACGGTTGCTGCCGAAACAAGAGTTCCAAGGAATTTCCATGACTGTTGTTTATATGGTGATGTGCCAAGCCAATAACCAACTTTAAGGTCGGTGATGAAGCCGCCTGCCATTGATAGGGCAGTGCAAACAACTCCGCCGATTACAAGAGAACTAACCATTCCCTGCCAGCCCGATAATCCTGCCGCTACAAGAACAAATGAAGATAATATCAATGTCATCAAAGTCATTCCCGATACAGGATTTGTACCAACTATTGCAATTGCATTTGCCGCAACGGTTGTAAATAAAAATGAAATGATTACTATTGTTGCAAGTGCAACTAATGCCTGTGTGAAAGTTATGTTAACACCTGTTACGAGGAAAACAAAAACAGCAATAATGGAAAGTAAAATCAGCAGCATTACAAATGGCATTTTTAGATCTTTTTGTGTTCTTTCAGGTTCTTCAACTTCTCCTTTTTTGCCTCCGATTATGCCGCTGAATGCTAACTTGAAAGCTTTGCCTATAACACTTGAAGAACGTATGATGCCGATAACACCTGCCATTGCAATTGCCCCGATTCCGAGCGGGCGTACATATGCCCTGAAAATAGCTTCGGCAGACATTGCTTCAAATAAATTCAGACCGCCGTTGTCGGCTATTATATTTCCGATTTCATGAATCAATGGTATGAGCACAAACCACGACAGCATTGAACCGACTGCAATAATCAGCGAAAATCTCAATCCCACAAGATAACCAAAACTGAATATCAAAGCGCTTACATTGAGTTTGAAAACCATCTTTGCTTTATCTGCAAGTGCTTCTCCGAATGGAATTACACGTGAGGTAAAAACTTCGTCCCAGATTTTGAATGTTGCAAACATAAAATCATATAGTCCTCCGATAAGACCGCTTACAATAAGCAATTTCGCGCCGCTTCCGCCTTTTTCGCCTGTCATCAGGATTTCTGTTGTAGCTGTTGCTTCCGGAAAAGGAAATTTACCGTGCATTTCTTTCACAAAATATTTTCTGAAAGGAATCAGGAAAAGTATTCCCATGCAGCCGCCAAGAAATGATGAGAAAAATATCTGCCAGAAACTCACCTGAACATCAGGATATTTTATTTGTAAAATGTATAATCCGGGAATAGTAAAAATTGCACCTGCAACAATCACTCCCGAGCAAGCTCCAATTGACTGTATTATCACATTCTGCCCGAGCGCGTTTTTCTTTTTTGCTGCGGCAGAAGCGCCAACTGCTATTATTGAAATGGGTATTGCCGCTTCAAAAACCTGTCCTATTTTCAGACCGGCATAAGCAGCAGCAGCCGAAAATATAGCCGCCATAAATAAACCCATTCCCACCGACCATCCGGTGACTTCAGGAAATATTGACCCCGAAGGCATAACAGGTTTGTACTCTTCACCCGCGTTAAGCTCTCTGTAAGCATTTTCGGGTAAACTTTTTGTTTCTGTGATTTCTTCCGACATAGATTTTTAAGTTTTAAATTTGCGGCAAATTAAGAAATTATTTTAAATTATAAATAATTTTTTATTAATGAAAGTTTATTAATAGACACACCTCTGTGTCTCCTCTCAAGAGGAGATTCCTGTGCACTTGCCTCGCTTTTTCATCTTTTTTTGAAAAAAAATAATTTGCTTATTGAAAGCAGAGAAATGGCTTGTGCGTTGGCTTCCCTCTTGAGAGGGAATACAAGGGTGTGTCTTTTAAAAAATAAACCTGCAAAAAATTGATTTTCTTCGTTTACCCTTGACCCTAAAGGGAACGAAGAAAATCAATTTTTCGGCATTTAAAAAAATATAAAAAATCAACTTAATAGCAGTAAGAAGTCCCCTTTAGCGGATTTAGAGGTAAGGGATTCTCATTGTTTTACAACCTTACTCACATGACTTTCCTTATCATTTTGCAGCGTTAAGAAATACATGCCTTTTGTAAGGTTTGTTAAATCCAATTTATATGTATTTGCAAACATAATTTTTTTCGATAATACTTCTTGCCCTTGAATATTTCTAATCGACAAAGTGTAAGTTTGCTTTGTGTAATCATTCTTTTGTAATATTACAATATTAGTTGCTGGATTCGGAAATATTACCAAATTGTTTGATTTGATTGAATTATGCTTAATAACTTTGTCTGTGATTTCATTTTCAAGTGTATTTGTTACAACAGCAGGATTGTAATCAAAATAAATGAACGCTGTATTATTTACTTTTGTTCCAAATGGTAAGTTTTCTTTAAGTTTAACACTATACGTTACGAAACCATGACTTTCTATTTCACTTGTTTTGTCGTCTTTAAGAAAAATATCGGGAAAATTGAATTTCAGAATAGTGTGCATGCTATCATAACGCATTGTTATATAAATTGGCTGATGGCTATATGTTAAAACTTTAAATGTGCTGATATCAAAATTTTTATCCAATGTATCAAAAATGTTAATGTTTATTGCTTCAGCATTTCCTTTGTTCTGAAAATATATAGTATATATAAGCTCTTGGTTTGGCAATATCCCATTTCCTTTAATTGTTGGGGTTACTTCTTTCATATTAGGATCCCATGAATTACGAATAGGGAATTTCTTAATTAATGTATTATTATTTGGATTGAAGTCATATTTATCTGGCGATATTATTACCTTGAAACAAACACTATCACCAATAATTGCGGTCGTTTTTGTGAATAAAGAAATACTAAATTTCAAGAAACTTGTATTATCAAGTGCTGTGAAATTCCATATTAAAGTATCACCACTTATAACTGCAGCAGGGATCGAGCTAACAAAATTTGTTAAAGTATCTAATATTAATTTTACTTTTCCAGTTATAGGACTACACGAATTGTTATAGACATTCAAATAAAGATTAGCATTTTCTCCAGGCCTAAATCTCAAAGCAGTTAATGAAGAATATAAATCAAAATTTGTTGGACATATATATGCAATATTTGTATCAGTAAAAGAGTTAGTAATTGGAATTATGCTATCAATACAATTCAAATGCAGGCCATTATTAATAATTGTATCAAGTTTTAAATAATATGAACCTTTATTTGGAACAAAAAAACCATAATTGCCATTTTCATTGCTATAATCCATACTATATAACTTACTATTGCGATATACTTTTATAGTTTGATTTGGTAATGCAACTTCATCGTAATCTTTATTGCAATTATTGTTTTTGTCCAAAAAAACGATACCATTGATGTTATTACAGGAATCAGTGATATAAATAAAATCACTAACAACTAAAGTATCAATTTTTTTATTTTTTATGGAAACAATAATATTTAAATTATAATCACCTTTATTGTAATAAATATGAGGTAATTCTTTAGCTATATACTGTGGTATATTTTGTATAGTATCAGAAATTGTTGTATCTGACCCATCACCAAAATCTATTTTCCATGTAATAGTATCTCCGATCTGATAGCTATTTCCTGAAATAGCTGTATTCAAGAATATTTTAGAATAGTAAGGAAGTTTACATTTTATACTGTCCGATTTGTCTGCAATTTCAAAAATATTCAAATTGTCTACGAATGGGTCAATAGGTTCGCCCCCTGTGTATGTCTTAAGAATTGCTCCCTCATCGCCTACAGCATATCCGGTATTTGCATCAGTAAAACAAATGGAATTCAAAAGGTTGACGGTTTCGTTTATTTGCTTTACCCAAGTTAAACCAGCGTTTGTGGTTTTAAAAATCGAAGCATTGTAATTTGCAGCTGCATACCCTGTATTAGCATCAGTATAGCAAATAGAAATCAAACAAGATGGCGATGTGCTCGAAATATTTGTCCAAACATTGCCTCCGTTGGTAGTTTTAAAAACCGTGCCATTACAGGATACTGTATATCCGATGTTTTCACTTGTAAAACAAACAGAGTAAAAATTTTCAAGTGTTCCGCTTATTTGATTTGTCCAATTGATACCACCATCTGTTGTTTTTAAAATTGTGCCACTATTGCCCACAACATACCCTGTATTTGTACTAGTAAAATATGCAGAATTTAAACCATTAGTTGTTCCACTTGAAAGGGGCGTCCAGTTATTACCGCCGTTTGTGGTTTTAAGAATATTACCAACACCACTATAGGCGCCACCCATTGCATATCCTATATTAGCATCAGTAAAGTATATGCATTCTAAAACTCCATTAGTTCCGCTTATTTGATTTGTCCAGCTTGTACCGCCGTTTGTGGTTTTTAAAATAGTTCCTGTTGAGCCTGCGGCATAACCAGTATTCGTGTCAGTAAAGAAAACAGAATACAAATAAATATTAGTTCCGCTTGTTAGCAGTTTCCAGTTTACTCCATTGTTTGTGGTTTTTATTATTGTTCCCCCTACACCTACAGCATAACCTATATGTGTACTGGGAAAACATAAAGAAGATAAACGATTTTTTGTTATGTCTGTTTGTAATACCCAACTAGTACCTCCATCAGAGGTTTTCAAAACAGTACCACCTTGGCCAACAACATATCCTGTAATTGAATCTAGCATGTATATCGAACCAAACCCAGTTACATCTGCCTGTTTAATCCAATTATTACCTCCATTAGTAGTTTTTAAAATTGTTGAACCACCTGTAACATACCCTGTATTTGCATCAGCGAAACAAACAGAGTATAAATGACCAATATTATTAGGAACATTAATCCAATTTGCGCCTCCATCTGTGGTTTTTAAAAATACTGTAAGTGGATTTCCACCATTAAAATCTCCACCTACAGCATATCCAATGTTTGTATCAACAAAATTTACCGAATATAAATCATAAGGAGTTCCGCTATTTTGCTGCACCCAATTATCGCCACCATTTGTTGTTTTTAAAATTATACCATTAAACCCTACAATATATCCTATTTTTGTATCAGCAAAACAAACTGAATGGAACCATTCTGTTGTTCCGCTTGTTTTTATGGCCCAGTTAGTTCCTCCATTTGTGGTTTTTAATATTATACCACCACTACCAACAGCATACCCCGTATCAGGTTGAGTAAAATAAATGGAATTTAAGTCTTCACTGGTTCCGCTTATTTGTGTGGTCCAATTAGCACCACCGTTTGAAGTTTTTATAATTGTTCCTATCATACCCACAGCATATCCTATATTTGTTGAAGTGAAGTCGACAGAATATAAATACCTTGTAGTTCCACTTATTAGTGATATCCATTTATTACCTCCATTTGTTGTTTTAATTATTGCACCATTTTGACCCACAACATAACCAATATCTGAATTTAAAAATTTAACAGAATTTAAATACTCTCTAACTGGAACGGGATATATCCATTGCCAACCACTTTGTGCATTAGCAAAAAAATTAGACAGAACAACAAAAGCAATTAGAGTAAAAATTAGTTTTTTCATAATTCTTTAATTTTTATTTATTTAACACAATGTAAATTTAATAAAAAAAAATTAAAAGTCAAACTTCATTTAGAATTCGCCGGCAACTTTTTAGTATCTGGTGGGATTTATTTAGTATTAGGTAAAAATTAAACTGCTTGTAATCTGTTTCAATAGCTCTCAGAACTGTAGCAAATCTAAAATCGTAATTCGGAAATCCCTGCCTGCAGTAGGCGGGTAAAATCCTTTTTTATTTGCAATAACTCCCCGCAATAGCCACAGCCTGAGCATAGCCTCTTTGTGCTGCCTTTCGCCAGTTTTCGCATGCTCCCTGCATGTCATTTAGGTAATATTTGGAAACTCCGATGTTGTAATAATTTTCAATATTTGAAGAGTCGAGCTGGAGTGATTTTTCGAAATCGTTCACTGCTCCCTGGTAATCTTTCGAATTGTATTTTATCATTGCGCGATTTTGATATGCCTTGGCATGAGAAGGATTTAGGGAAATTGTTTTGGTGTAGTCTTCAAGAGCTCCTTTTAAATCCCCAAGATTTTGTTTTGCAAAGCCCCTGTCGTTATATGCTTCGGGATAATAAGGGTTTATTGATATTGCAATGTTACAATCGGTTAATGCGCCTTTAAAATCCTTAAGAAGATTTTTTGCGAACCCTCTGTTGTCAAATGCTATGAAGAAAGTCGGGTTAAGTTTAAGTGCTTTGTTGTAAAGTTCTATTGCTTCTTTATATCTTCTTTTGTTGGCAAGAGCAACACCATAATTATTATATGCATCGGGATAATCGGGTTTTACCCTTATTGCTTCTTTGCAGTCGGCAATGGCGGCGTCATATTGCCTTCGTGTATTTTCAATCACTGCCCTGTTGTTATATGCTTCGGCATTACCGGGGTTTAATTTTATTGCTGAAGCATAATCTGCAAGTGCTCCCTCGGAGTCGTTAATGTTCATTCTTGCTCCTGCTCTTGCAAGATAAGGATGGCTTATATTGGGATTTTTTTCAATAACGTCGGTAAACAATGTTACCCCGTCTTTCCAAACTCTATTCCGCGAATATGATGAATATGAAAAAATCAAAACATAAATTACAAATGCAAATTGAAGAAATGGTTTTAATTTATTTATGCCGGTGCTGAAATATTTTTCGGCAACTCCGTTATAAAACATTCCTATTATAAAAAATAATCCCAGATAAGTTACATAAGAATAACGTTCTGAGACTATTGCCCTGCCTATTGGAACGAGTTGTATCACGAGTGAAATTGTTATTATAAAAAACAAAAAACCGAAAATCATTTCTTTCTTTAATTTATTTGCCATGTAAACCCCTAATACAATTAAAACAATTGCAAGAAGTGAAAGATAACAATACACCGGAAGTGCCTCGCCCGGATTTATCGGATAATAGTGCACCGCCGAAAGATTAACGGGAAAGACGAGCATAACAATATAATACATCGTGGAATAACTTAAAAGAAAAATTCTTTCGAAAGCAGGAAACACGGGAGCCATATTTGTTGAGCCGAACTGGCTTTGCGAATCGAAAGCAACTGCTCCGAAAATTATTGCAATAATAAAAAAAGGAATTTTTTCGAGAATTAATTTTTTTGAAAACTGCCGCGAGAGATAATAATCAATAAGTATAAGCACAAGAGGCAATGTTACAGCCATTGATTTGGAAAAGCAAGAAAGAAGGAATAAAATTATCGAAATCACAAGTGGTTTGTATTTGCTGCTGTTTTCAATATATTTCAAATAATAAATCATTGAACCCAGAAAGAAAAAAGCATAAAGCACATCCTTGCGTTCTGCTATCCAAGATACAGATTCCACGTGCATGGGATGTATCGCAAATAAAACCGAAACAATTGCGGCAACATCAGTTTTTTTTGTTAAAAGGAAAATAAAATAAAAAACGAGACAAACATTCATCAAATGAAATAAGAGATTTGATAAATGAAACGGAACGGAATTCATTCCGAAAACATTGTATTCAAAGGCATAATATAAAGTTACTAAAGGATGATAATTTGAGTTGTAATAAGTATGTAAAATTCTTCCGAACTTAACTAAATTAATATCTTTAATGTCGGTATTATTCAGAATATAAACGTCATCATCCCAGTTTGAAATAAAATTATTTTTCAGTGAATTTGAAAATACAATAATGGTAAGAAGTACAATTGCGGATAAAATGAAATAGATGGTTTTTTTTAACTTCTCGTTTTTATCTGTAGCTTTTGATTTCTGCGATTGAACGGGATGTTTTTTTCTGATGTTTTGTTTACTCATTATTTTTTTTAGAAAAATAACAAAAAGTAAATAGGAATAGTTACAAAACCGCCTGCAATAATTATTGCATAAATCACTCCGAATGCTTTTATTGCGGGTGTATATTTGTTGTGGTTGAAGCCGAGTGTCTGAAATGCCGACTGGAAAGCATGATTAAGATGAAAGCCCAGAATTATCAATGCAACAATATATATTATGGAATATGTTTGTTGCTTGAACAACGAACTTACTAAAAGAAAATGATTATGTTCATATTCCGCCATGTCGGTAAATTTTATTTTATAAAAGAAATTTAAAAGATGAAGACATATGAAAATGAAAATTATTATTCCCGTATGAATCATATATCTTGAGAAAAAAGAAGTTTCGGTATCGCGTCTAACGTGATAACCAACCGGTCGCGCCATCCAGTTTTTTATTGTTACGTATGCCGCGTAGAACATATGCAGTAAAAAACCTATTGCCAGAATCCACTGCATTTTTTGTATTATGATATTCGTACCCATAAAATGTGATGCCTCATTAAAAAGTTTTCCGTCATCGCCGGCTAAAAGAAAAAGATTAATTGTTAAATGAACACACATGAATATCATCAGAAAAGCGCCAGCTATGGCTACGATGAATTTTTTTCCGATAGAAGAAAATATAAAAGCTGAATTTTCCATATTTTTTTTATTTCTTTTTTTAAAAATATATATACATTTGAACTTTCAAAATTAACTTTTATTTAATTACTGCAAAAATAATATTTTTTATTCTGATTTGTTTTCTGAAAGTAATATTTGCAATTTAAAGTTTGTGATTATTTATTATTATGTTTTATTGTTTAATTGCTAAATTGTTTAATTGTTAATTATTTCAATATTTATTGCTGGTGCCGTGTAGAAGCGCAACTGTAAACTGAAAACTATAAACTGAAAACTGAATGGACGAGCGTGAGATAGAAATATATAACGAATTAAAACCATACCTTAACAGCGGCGAAGTGATTGTCTGGAGAGGGATTCCAAGGCAGGGAATTCTTATAGGTGCGTTCGATTCTTTTATGGTTCCTTTCAGTTTGTTCTGGGGTGGATTTGCTTTTTTCTGGGAGTTCATGGTTATTAAAATGAATGCTCCTCTGATATTTAAAATATTCGGAATCCCATTTGTTCTTGTAGGTATTCATTTGATTATCGGCAGATTTTTTGTTGATATGCTTAAAAGAAGAAAAACAGTTTATTGCATTACAAAAGAAAGAGTAATCATTAAATATGGTTTTATGAGTAAAAAAATAAAATCATATGAAATAAAACTCCTGTCGAATATTTCTTATACCGAAAGAAAAGACGGAAGCGGAACGATAATACTGGGTACGCTATTAGCCGATATGTTTAATAATACAAACAGGCAGGGAATAGGAAGAACCGAAGGTCTTGAATTCATACCAAATGTGAAAGAAGTTTATAATATTATTATTGGTTTGCAAAAAGCAAATTAGGAAAGAAAAAAAACGCCACAGATTCACTAATAAGAAAAAATAAATAAATAACTGTTATGAAATATCTGCCAATCAATAACGCTCTTTTTGTAAGCAACAGAAAAAAATTTATAAAAAATCTGAAGCCTAATTCGGTTGCAATTTTGAATGCAAACGATGAATTTCCGCGCAATGGCGACCAGGATTTTCCTTTCCGCCAGAATTCCGATTTCTTTTATCTGACAGGGATTGATCAGGAAAAAAGCATTCTTCTCATTGCTCCCGATTGCCCGAATGCTAAATATAAAGAAGTTTTGTTTTTAGTTGAAACCAATGATTATATAAAAGTTTGGTACGGACCGAAATTCACAAAAGAAGAAGCAACAGTGGCATCTGGAATTAAAAACGTTCAGTGGCTCGAAAATTTTGAATCGGTTCTGAAAGAAGTAATGTCAACTGCCGAAAATGTTTATTTGAATACGAATGAGAATGCCCGTTATTCAAATGAAGTTCAGTACAGGGATTTGCGCTTTGCAAAATCCCTGAAAGAAAAATATCCCGTTCATAATTATTTGCGTGCCGCACCAATAATTACAAGCCTCCGTGTAAAAAAATCCGATGTAGAAATTGAACTCATAAAAAAAGCATGTGAAATTACGGGTAAAGCGTTCAGAAGAGTTCTTGGTTTTGTAAAACCCGGAGTTATGGAATATGAAATTGAAGCTGAAATAGCTCACGAATTTATTAGAAACAGAGCAAGCGGAAATTCTTTTTCTCCCATAGTTGCATCGGGCGAAAATGCATGCATTCTGCATTATGTTGTAAATAATAAAGAATGTAAAGACGGTGATTTGATATTACTTGATTTTGGAGCCGAATATGCAAACTATGCCGGCGACCTCACAAGGACATTTCCGGTAAACGGAAAATACAACAAAAGGCAGAAAGAAGTTTATAGTGCATGCTTGCGTGTTATGAAAGCAGCAAAAAAAATGCTCGTCGTTGGAACAACAATTGACGAATATCATGCCGGAGTTTGTAAAGTCATGGATAAGGAGCTGATAGGATTGGGGCTTTACACCGAAGAAGATGTAAAAAAACAGGACCCCGCAAAGCCCATGTATTTCAGATATTACATGCACGGAACTTCACATTTTATGGGAATGGATGTTCACGATGTAGGCAGCAAACAACAAAAACTTGAAGCCGGAATGGTGTTTTCGTGCGAACCCGGAATTTATATTCCTGAAGAAAAAATAGGTATCCGAATCGAAAATGATATTCTCGTTACCGATAAAGGTCCGGTTGATTTAACTGAAAATATTCCTGTAGAAGTTGATGAAATTGAGGAACTGATGAGCAAGAAAATATAAACTTAAATTAATAACTTTAAACTTTAAACTGTTTTAACATGAAACTTTTAGAAAACAAAACTGCATTAATCACAGGTGCCTCAAGAGGCATAGGCAGAGCAATTGCAACTAAGTTTGCACAGGAAGGCGCCAATGTTGCTTTCTCCGATTTATTTCAGGATGACAATATGAAATCACTCGAAACCGAACTGACTTCACTCGGAGTGAAAGCAAAAGGTTATGCTTCCGATGCAAGCTCTTTTGCGTCAGCAGATGAGCTTATAAATAATGTTGCAAGAGATTTCGGAAAGATTGATATTCTTGTTAATAATGCAGGAATAACAAGAGACAACCTTCTTATGCGAATGAGTGAGGAAGAATGGGATTTGGTTCTGAAAGTAAACCTGAAATCGGTTTTTAATATTACTAAAGCAGTTCAGAAAGTAATGCTGAAACAACGTTTCGGCTCAATAATAAATATGAGTTCAGTTGTAGGTGTTGAAGGAAATGCCGGTCAGTCGAATTATTCGGCATCAAAAGCAGGAATGATAGGTTTTACAAAATCAATAGCACAGGAACTCGGTTCGAGAAATATTCGCTGCAATGCAATTGCACCCGGATTCATCGAAACCGAAATGACAGCAAAACTTCCCGAAGAAGTGAAACAAAACTGGATTAAAGGCATTCCTTTAAAAAGAGCAGGTAAGCCTTCAGATGTTGCAAATATTGCGACTTTCCTCGCATCCGATTTATCGGATTATGTGAGTGGACAGGTAATTCATGTTTGCGGGGGAATGCTGAAGTAATTAATAATAAAATAATTTGAGATTAAAGTTTTAAAGACAATTAACAATTAACTATTAACAATTAACTATTAACAATTAACTTTTTTTATTATGAAATTAAATTCAAAAATACCCGATGGCAACATATCCGAAAAATGGTCGCGATATAAAGCCACATGTAATCTTGTTAGTCCGGCAAATAAAAGAAAACTCGATATTGTTGTTGTGGGTTCCGGTCTTGCCGGTGCTTCTGCCGCTGCTGCTCTTGGCGAACTCGGCTATAATGTTAAGGTTTTTTGTTATCAGGACAGCCCGCGCAGAGCTCATAGCATAGCTGCACAGGGTGGCATAAATGCTGCAAAAAATTATCAGAACGATGGCGATGATGTTTATCGTTTGTTTTACGATACTGTTAAAGGCGGCGACTATAGGGCGAGAGAAGCAAATGTGTACCGTCTTGCAGAACTAAGTGGAAATATTATTGACCAGAGTGTGGCGAATGGTGTGCCGTTTGCAAGGGATTACGGCGGTTTGCTTGATAACCGTACTTTCGGCGGAGCACAGGTTTCGCGTACTTTCTATGCAAGAGGACAAACAGGCCAGCAGCTTCTGCTCGGTGCATACAGCGGTTTATGCCGCCAGATAAACAAAGGCACGGTGAAAATGTATTCCCGGAGGGACGTACTCGAAATAGTTATTATTGATGGAAAAGCAAGAGGCATTATTACAAGAAATTTAATTACAGGCGAAATGGAAAGACATTTTGGTCATGCTGTGGTTCTTGCTACAGGCGGTTATGGAAATACATTTTACCTTTCAACAAATGCAAAAGGTTCCAATGCTTCTCCTATATGGAAAGCTCACAAGAAAGGTGCATTGTTTGCAAATCCCTGCTTTACACAAATTCATCCTACATGCATTCCTGTTTCCGGCGAACATCAATCAAAACTTACTTTAATGAGTGAGAGCTTGAGAAACGACGGAAGAATATGGGTCCCGACAATAAAAGGTGATGAAAGAAAACCAAATGAAATACCCGAAAATGAAAGGGATTATTATCTGGAAAGAAGATACCCTGCTTTCGGAAATCTTGTTCCCCGAGATGTAGCTTCAAGAGCCGCAAAAGAACGCTGTGATGCCGGTTATGGAGTGGGAACATCCAAACTTGCCGTTTATCTCGATTTTGCCGATTCAATAAAACGACTCGGACAAAATGTGATTGAAGACAAATACGGAAACCTCTTTCAGATGTATGAAAAAATAACTGCTGAAAATCCTTATAAAACCCCGATGAGAATATATCCTGCCGTGCATTATGTGATGGGCGGTTTGTGGGTTGACTATGAACTGATGACTACAATTCCCGGATTATTTGCACTTGGTGAATGTAACTTTTCCGATCATGGTGCAAACAGGTTAGGTGCATCTGCATTGATGCAGGGCCTGGCTGACGGATATTTTGTTATTCCATATACAATAGGAAATTATCTCTCTAATCAGATAAAAGTCAAGAGGATTTCAACCGATGCTCCTGAATTTGTTGAAACTGAAAAAGCAGTGAAAAATGAAATAGATAAACTATTTAGTATTAAAGGCAAACGTACGGTTGACGATTTTCATAAACATCTTGGCAAAATAATGTGGGATAATTGCGGAATGTCTCGAAACGAAGAAAGACTGAAAAAAGCAAAAGTCTTGATAAAAGAACTGGAACAGGAATTCTGGAAAGATGTGAAAATTCCTGGTGAACTTAACGAACTGAATCCCGAACTTTTTAAGGCAGGAAAACTTATTGATTATTTTGAACTGGCTCAACTAATAGTTAAAGATGCATTGCACAGAAATGAATCGTGTGGCGGACATTTCCGCGAAGAATATCAGACGGGCGACGGTGAAGCACTTCGCAACGACGACGATTTCAGATATGTTGCTGCATGGGAATATCAGGGCAAAGACAACGAACCTGTTCTCACAAAAGAACATCTCGAATTTAAAGATATCGAACTTAAACAGAGAGATTATAAATAAAATAGATAGAAGACCGAAGACGGAGGTCTGAAGAGAAAAATATTTTTAACTTTCCGCAACTGGCACGAATTTCTAATTCGTGCCTTTTTTTTATTGTTTATGTTTTGTTTCAACCGGAAAGCATTTTCCCGCAAGTTGATTTTTTAAAGGTGCAAAAATCTGTTTGTGTTTTATTCAATTCCGGAAGGTTCTTTTTTCAGTTTGACGATTTTTAAAAAAAAGTACTTGACTTTTTGGAAATTTTACCTTATATTGCATTTACTTTTATTAGAAAGGTCTTTAGTTGTTGACAGGTAGTTATTTAATAATTATTTACTAAAAAGTATATCTATGAAAAATAAATCTACCCTGTTTTTAGTCAAAATTTATACGGCAATAGTTGCCTTGCTCTTTGCACTGAATGTTAACGCCCAGCAACAAATCTATAAATATAACAACTCCGCAAAAGAGGGTTTGAATATAGTCAGCCAATCCAATAAAGGTTTGGTACTTGACTATTCAATCAACCAGTTTAGCACATACGCAAATAACATTAACGGAGAAGTAATGCAGAACATTTCTCTTCCGGGAGTTTTTTTACCTAACGAAGCCGGATATCCTGATTTGCCCGGAAACGGAAAATACATTGCTATACCGCAAGGCTCAAAACCAATTGTTAAAATGATTTCTTATAACACTGAAACAATTAAAGGAATAGATATTGCACCTGCTCCGGTCATTCCATTGGAACAATACAATACACCAATAGTATATGAAAAAAACAATGCTGTTTATTCTAAAAATGCTTTTTATCCCGAAAAAATAATTGAACTTTCCGAAATAACTCAAATCAGGGGTGTTGATGTGATAACACTTGGCATTACACCATTTCAATACAATCCGGTCAGCAAAGAACTGATTGTTTACAAAGACATAAAAATAGAAATTAGTTTTGAAGGCGGCAACGGACAGTTCGGAGATAATGCATATCGCAGCCGCTGGTGGGACCCGATAATGAGTGATGCTATTTTAAATTACAGTCAGCTGCCGTTTATTGACTACAACGAACGCATGCTAAACATCAAAGATGCTGATGTAACCGGATGTGAATATGCCATTATTATTCCTAATAATCCCGAGTTTTCACAATGGGCGGATTCAATAAAAAAGTTCAGAACTGAACAGGGAATTTTAACAAATGTTTACAAACTTTCCGATATTGGAGGAAGTACTGCAGCTGAAATTAAAACATGGGTTACTGATGCATACAACAATTGGACTATCAAACCTGCTGCAATGCTTATTCTTGCCGATTATGGAACAAACACTGCCAGTACAATAATTTCAAATTTATATAAACATCCAAGTACAAGTTATCCCGATTATGCTTCAGATAATTATTATGCCGATATTACAGGTGATGATTTACCTGATGTTGTCTTTTCACGTATCACTGCTAACAATGCAACACAATTGCAGGTAATGTGCTCCAAGTTTTTAAATTATGAACGTAATCCGCCGACTGATGCTGCATTTTATGATAAACCTATAACAGCACTGGGATGGCAAGACGACCGCTGGTTTCAGATAGGTTCGGAAATTGTAGGAGGATATTTTAGAAGCATCGGCAAACATCCTGTGAGAATTAACGCATTGGGTAGTCCTGCCAGTAACACCGGAGATGATGTTCCGGGTGAAGGAATATGGTCAACGGCATCCAATACAACAACAGTGATGAATTATTTCGGACCAAGCGGATTAAATTACCTTCCTGCAGAACCGGGCACATTGGGCGGTTTTACAGGAGGCACGGCAACGGCAGTGAATAATGCAATCAACAGCGGTTCGTTTATGATTATGCACAGGGACCATGGTTTATATTCAGGTTGGGGCGAACCCTCATATACTACAACAAGTATTAGTTCATTAAGAAATGTGAATAATAAATTAACTTTTGTGTTCTCTATAAATTGCGAAACGGGTGGATATCACAGGACAAGCGAATGTTTTGCTGAAAAATTTCACAGATATACATATGGCGGTGCGAACAGTGGTGCATTGGGATTAATTGCTGCCACCGAAGTTTCATATTCATTTGTTAACGATACATACATTTGGGGCATGTACGATAATATGTGGCCCGATTTTATGCCTGCATACGGAACAACTCCTGCTTCAAGAGACATTCGACCGGCATTTGCAAATGCCGCAGGTAAATATTTCCTTAAACAATCCAGTTGGGCAGGTTCTACCTATAAGCAGGTAACATACCGTCTTTTTCATATGCACGGAGATGCATTTCAATGGATATATTCGGAAGTCCCGCAAAATTTAACTGTAGTTCATAATTCCTGCATTGACGAAGGCGCTACATTTTTTACCGTAACTGCCGATGCAGGCTCTTTTATTGCAATTACTGCTAACGGGCAGATATTAGGAACTGCAACAGGAACAGGTGCTCCTGTCAACATAACAGTTCCTGCTCAAACACCACCAGCTAATATATTGGTAACTATAACAAAACAAAATTATTTCAGGTATAGCAGTCTGGTATGTGTATCTCCTGATGTTTCCGTAAGTGATAATATTTCTTCGGGTAATATTAATCTGAATTGTTATCCCAATCCGTTTAACAAATCAACTACTTTGTCATATTCACTGGACAAACCCTATAAAGTTACACTTTCTGTTTACAATATTTACGGAAAAGAAGTAGCTGTTATTATAGATAACGTTTCAAAATCTGGTGGAAGCTATAATGTGCAATTAAACAGCGAAAAATTATCATCCGGCATATACTCCTGTGTTCTTAGAAACGATGCACAAGTTGTAACAAGAAAAATTGTAATTACAAAATAAATTCTTGTCTTGTTGATTTCTTTTAACAAAAATAATTCCTGTTAACATATTTATTTATATTTTTGCAGTTGAAATGGTAATGAAGTTTTATTCATAAACTTCATTTAAAAGGGAATCGGGTGAGAAGCCCGAACAGTACCCGCTGCTGTAAGCTCATTGAAACTTTGAACAATCTTGCCACTGTCCCGAATGTTCGGGATGGGAAGGCGTTTAAAGTAAGAGTAAGTCAGAAGACCTGCCATTAAAAAACAATATTTGCTGCTTTCGGGGGAAAAGGCAAGAATATAAATTCTTAGAGATTTATCATTCTGATTTTATTTCACCGCTTGTTTGCAAATGATTTTATTAACTTAAATTCATTTGTTATGAAATGTTCAAAAAAAATTTTAGTGCTTGCCGGCATTATCGCCGGTTTTGAAAGTTACGGTCAGGAAATAAAGTTTTCCGATACTGTAAAAATTAAGGAAGTAGTCATTACTTCAAATCGTTTGCAGGAATTCACTTCCGGAAATAAAATCCAGGAAATTGATTCGGCTGCTTTGGTGAATGATGCGACAAACTCTTTGTCGGAACTCATATCATCACAAACACAGGTGCAGATGAATTCATATGGAACCGGCGGATTGGCAACTCCGTCGTTAAGGGGAACAGGCGCAGCACATACTGCGGTTTTATGGAATGGCTTCAATATGCAGGATGTGCAGAATGCACTGGTTGATTTTTCACGTATTCCTGTATTTTTAGTAGATGATATTAAACTTCAGTACGGAGGCTGCAGTGCATTATACGGCAGCGGGGCAATTGGCGGAGCAATAAGCATGAACAATAACTTGCTTTTTAATAAAGGCACCAGTGCTACATTTGTTGCTTCTTATGGTAGTTTTATGAATTATTTTGAGGGTGCCGAATGCAGAATAAGTGAAAAGAAATTTGCCGGAGCCGTGAGAATATTTGACAACTCAATAAAAAATAATTTCGAATATGTGAATAAATACAAACAGGGTTTTCCCTTGCTGGAACTGGAAAATTCACAAACCAAACAGCAGGGCGTATTAATTGATAACAGTATTTTAATTAATGAAAAGCAAAAATTAAACTTTCATTTCTGGCTGCAGAATAATAATCATAATATCCCTGCTGCAATGAACGCTTTTTCGGAAAGTCTGGCGAAACAGAGTAATCAATCAATAAAACGAACTGCCGAATGGTGCAGGGTGGGCAATAAAGCGGAATACTATCTGCGCGGCGGATATTTTAATAATTATGAATATTATGATGACCCTTCGTATAATATTCAGGCAAATCATTCATCAGCGACTTTCATCAGCGAATTTGAAAATAATATTAAATTCAATTCCAATTTCAAATTAAACTCGGGAGTAAATTATACAAACGAAAAATGCGAATCTTCCGATTTTAATGCAGAACATTTCAGAGACCGTACAACAATATTTACATCTTTGAGATATAATACACTTAACGGTAAGTTTAAAACGGTTCTGAGTTTAAGAGAAGAAATTATAAATAACGAAAATACTCCTCTTACGTATTCATTCGGCAGCAGTCTGGAAATTTTAAAAGGACTGAATATTAAAGGAAATATCAATAAGAGCTATCGTATTCCTTCATTTAATGATTTGTTTTGGTACGACGCCGCATGGAACATGTATGGCAATCCCGACCTGAAAAGCGAGAACGGTTTTAATGAAGAACTGAGTTTGAATTATAAACTGAAACTAAAAAAGATTTCTGCAGAATGTGGAATTACAGGATACAGCGGTGATATTACCAACTGGATTATGTGGATGCCGATAGATAATTACGCCAAATGGATGCCAATGAATGTTGATACGGTTTGGTCGAGAGGATTGGAGTTTAATTTAGGTTTTACCCTGAATGCCGGCGATTTTAATATGAAGATATACGGAAATTACAGTATAATAAAAACAACAAATGAATCGGAATCGGCCCCCGACAGCATAATTCATAAGCAGCTT
>JAQUPB010000049.1 GCA_029004185.1 Bacteroidales bacterium
AAAACCGTTTCGTTTTCTAACAACACAGGATTTGCTGTCGGCATGAACGGAACAATTATTAAAACCACCGATGGCGGTGATTTCTGGGTAAAGCTTACGTCGTTTACAACAAATACTTTAAATGGCTTGTCATTCATAAACGACAGCATTTGTTACATCGCAGGCAACAACGGCAAAATATATAAAACTGAAAACGCAGGCAGCGACTGGGATTCTTTATATAATTTTACAAACGAAAATCTTAATGATGTTTTTTGCTATGAGAATGGAAAATGCTATGCTGTCGGCAACAATGGTGTAATATTCAAATCATCAGAGGATACAATCTGGAGCAGCCAGATCTCAAATACATTGCTTCCAATCAATTCAATATTTTTCTTAAATTCCGATACGGGTTATGTTGTGGGAAACAGCGGACTTATCCTCAGAACAACCGATGGAGGTACTGATTTTGTGAAAGAAATTTTTATTGACAAAATAAATGTTTCCATTTTCCCAAATCCATGCAGAGGAGTTTTTTACGTAAAAATATTAACCGATATAAAAATTGAAAGCGATTTGCTTATTGAAATCCAAAATCTGAACGGACAGGTTGTTCTCTCCAAAAGAGTTGGCTGTAATGGCGATTTTATCATGCCCTTTAATACAGCAAACTATTCAAAAGGAATTTATATTGTAAAATTAACAAACAGTAGATTTGTAAAAATCGAGAAACTTTTAATTGAATAACTATGCCACAGATTATTCGCTAATTTAATTTTATTAAAAAGGAGCTCATGAAATCACTTCGCTTAGTTCACAGATTAAAGAAATATGAAATATATGTCGGTGGAACATTCAAAAAGACTACCGGTATTTTAAATGTTGTTAATCCTTATACCAATAAAATTTTTGCCCAGACATATATTGCAGGCAAAAAAGAGCTTGAGGAAGCCATTAAAAAAGGTCTGGCAGTTGTGAAAATAATGAAAGAACTTCCTTCATACAAAAAGTATGAAATTCTTTTGCAGATTTCAAACGAGATAAAAGCAAACCGTGAATGCCTTGCTAACGTGCTTTCAGAGGAAAATGCCAAACCATTAAAATTTGCCTTAACTGAAGTTGACCGCAGTTCGCAGACATTTCGAGTGGCAGCCGAAGAATCAAAACGCCTCCCCAAAGAATATATTTCGCTCGACTGGATTCAATCGGGTGAAAACAAGGAAGGATTTATAAAATATTTCCCTCTTGGTTTGATTGCAGGAATTGCGCCCTTTAATTACCCCATCAATCTTGCTTCACATAAAATAGCTCCTGCGCTTGCGGCAGGCAACTGCATAATATTAAAACCGGCACGTTCAACTCCTTTGACAACTCTCGAACTTGCAAGAATAATTGACAAAACCGATTTACCGAAAGGAGCTTTGTCAATATTGCCGATGGACAGGGAAACAGGAAATAATCTTGTTACCGATGAACGCTTTAAAATGCTTACTTTTACAGGCTCTTCCGAAGCAGGTTGGAAAATGAAGGCAAATGCAGGAAAGAAAAAAGTTGCCCTCGAACTTGGAGGAAATGCAGGTGTCATTGTTTCCGACAAATCAAATGATGTTGACACGATTGTTAAAAAATGTATTGCAGGTGGATTTGCTTATTCGGGACAGGTTTGCATTCATGTTCAGAGAATTTATGTTCAGAATAAAATATTCGATGAATTCAAAACAAAATTTATTAATTCAGTTAATAAACTTAAAACCGGCTCCCCCGCCGACATTTCAACTGATATTTCGGCAATGATTGACAAAGAAAATGTATTGCGTGTTGAGAAATGGATTAATGAAGCTGTTGCAAATGGCGCTAAAATACTCACAGGCGGCAGTCGCAAAGGAAATATTTTCATGCCGACAGTTCTTACAAATACAAAACCTACGATGAAAGTGAGTTGTCTTGAAATTTTCGGTCCTGTTGTAATGCTCGAAAAATATAATACTTTCGAAGAAGCCGTTGAACTTGTAAATAATACAAACTACGGACTTCAGGCCGGAGTATTCACCGACAGCATAAAAGAAATGAATTATGCTTTCCACAACATCGAAACCGGCGGAGTAGTAATAAACGACATCGCCACTTTCCGCGTTGACCATATGCCTTACGGCGGCGTTAAAAATTCAGGAACAGGACGCGAAGGTGTGAAATATGCAATTATGGAAATGATGGAGCCAAAGCTACTGGTGAAGTAGTTTAAGGTTTAATGTTTAAAGTTGTCAGTTAAAAGACACACCCCTGTTGTCCCCTCTCAAGAGTGGACGCTATCGCACTTGCCTCGCTTTTTTCTGCTCTTGTAATTTAAAGCACTGTCCTAAAGCCCTCTCTTGAGAGAGGGTTTGGGTGTGTGTACTTTTTCACTCCTTCACAAACTTCCCGACACTCACTCCATTTTCGTTCACAACTTTTATAAAATAAATTCCGCATGGCAAATTGCTAATATCCACTTGTGCCTTGTGGCTTATGCCTTTTGCCTTTACCAGAAATACACTTCTTAATGCTACATTAAATAAAATATAACACCACCCCAACCAAATCCGATGAAATAAAATATTTCCTGATTTTGTCAGTAAAATAAAAAGGCCAATAAACTTTTCGGTTAAAAAGGAATTTAATCCTTAATATTCGGATCGCCTGTTGCCACCGTCTCTTCTGTTTCCTTTGTTGTAACCTCCGCGGTCTCCTCCGGTTCTTTCTTTTCTTTCTTCCGCTTTATTCACGACAATAGTACGTCCCTGTAGTTCGGTACCATTTAATGCTTCGATTGCCTTTTGAGCTTGTTCGTCATCGGGCATTTCCACAAAACCAAAACCTTTGCTTCTTCCTGAGAATTTGTCAGTAATGATTCTAACTGAGGTGACTTCACCAAATTTTTCAAAATACTCCCCAAGCTTAGATTCTTCTAAACTATAAGGAAGACTTCCACAAAAAATGTTCATAAAAATTATTTAAGTTAATTGATTAATATGCAAATGTAATCATTTTTAGGTTACCACCAACATATATTTTCATATCAGCACGGATTTACTCAAACCGAAGTCTCATCTGGGATGGGAAATTTTTCTTTTTCGCAGATTTCAATCAGGCTGTTTAGCGACCATTTCGATTTGTAATCATAAAGCTTGCCGAAAGGTCGTTTTAAAAGGTCTATCAGGTAAAATGTTTCAAGATCATAATTTTTGTAATATTTTTTATCAAAAGAATCCCATTCCTTAAAAATCAATTTAAGTGTAATAAAAACTGTCGGGTCAATGTGAGCAAGGTTTACACTGCTTATTCCTTCATTCAGTATTTGTTTTCTCACCTTGTTGATTTGCCTTTCTCCAAGTTCATTTAAAATCTGAAGGTACTTTTCAAAGAGGATGTATTCATTAAGAAGAAAAATTATTTCATCAGCTTTCAGTTTCTCCCAGAAATTAACAGGATGCTGCAGACAAATAAACCTGCCCAACATAAATGAGCCTGCCGTATATCCTTTAATATCACGCGCTCTGCATATTTCAATGATATTTTTAAAAAAATTAATTTTCCTGTCGGTTGTATAAAGATCATAAATCAGATACTGGTCCTGATGCGTCCCCAATTCACTTTTCAAAACCTGTTCAACATAAAGGTTCATGTTTGAATCAATCCAGCTGCATACGAGTTCCGAAGCTTTTTTATGGTTTTTCTGAAGATCGTTCCGGATAATTTTTATCAACTCGTTTAAGGTCGAAATTTCATGATAATCCAGTGTTTTTATTATCATCTGATATACATCATAGGCCTTTTTCATATTAACAAAAACCTTTTCTTCCTTAGGCAGCAAATCTAATTTCTCGCCTTCAACAAATTTCTGGAATCGTGCAGGAGCATAAACCGCTTTTCCGATAAAAATCATTCTATGTTTGCTTGAAAGTGTTATCCAGTCCCCTTCCTTCAGTACTACGCCATCTTTATTTTCTAATGCCTGACTCAGGAGTTTTACATTAAATTTATGCAGGTTTATGAATGCAGGAACGCCATATCCCAAGCAGGATGTAACTACATGAACGGCAGCAGGAGTAATGCTGATGATAGCATCAAGCTCGCGAAGAATGATGGTGTCGGAAGGAAGATAAGTTTCCCTGCACAAACAAACTTTTTCACCTGTTCTTTTTGCTTCCAGCGCTTTGGAAGTGGAAAAAAATATCCTCGCAGTAACAGCAGAGCGGGGCAACACAGAAACACCCTTACAAAAAAACTTCAGTTCATTGAATGACTTATCATCCATTCGTTCCGAAAATATCTGTTTCAGGTGATACGGCTGAATCAGCTTTATCACCTGCTCACTTGAGATGACTCCGTTTTTATACATGTCTATTGAAGACAAAAGAATAGAACGACCGGTAAGCTCGGAAGTATTTAACTGCAAAATCGCAAAGAGATGAATATTTTTTTTTGTTTCTGCAGCAAATTCAATAGTTACAGGCGATTCAAACGAAGATTCTAATTTTGACAAACCGGGAACAAAATGATAAACGGCAGGAAAAGTATTTTTTATTTCTTCTCTTTCAAAAAATTCAGTATCCGTTCTGTCAATATTACCGGTCATTATATCGTCGCCAAACATATTTCTTACACTCTCTATCTGCTTTCCTATTCCTGTGCGGGAATGACGGCTGTATAAAACACCGGGGTATGAATTGTTATTTCGAACCGTCCATATCATTTTCTGCATTATTATGGAAGGACATGAAATATCGCCCTTTCTTAATGTATAAATCAGGTCCTGATTCTCGGTGAAAAATTTGTTTATCTTATCAACCAAAAAAGATATTTGCAAAAACGTATCTGTGAGAATATCCTTATTGTGACGTCCTATTTCTTTAATTAAAACGCTTATTTTCCTTTCTATGTCAGAAACAGAAATATCCGAGGTGACGGGACGGCAAATTTCATTTCCTGTTTCGTGAGGAAGCAAAATTTTATACAGGGACTGCAAATTATTGATGTATATTTTCCCTGCAACTTCATCCCCATACCTTGTTTTTAGAGCATTGTAAACTGTTTCGTTAATTCCGGCATTCAGATAAGTAGGCAGAAAACCCGGAATATATAGCGGTATTGCAGAACGCATTGCAAAAACCAATGGATTTTCTTTGCCGCCAAGCTTCTTCCCTGTCATTTTTTCCAGGTTGCTTATTGCATTTAAAAGGGAAATCTCTTTTTCACGTGTCCCCAAAAGAGAAGTTTTGGAAGTAAGAACACAAAAATCAGGAACAGGATAAAGCTTTTGTATAAGATCCAGCAAGATGGATCCTTTCTGACTTATCTCTTCTTCGCTGTATTTGCTTGTTGTGGAGGAAGGAACGACAAAATTATTTTCGACAAAAGAAATATTTTTTAACTGCTCCAGCTTTTCAGTTTTAAAATTCAACTTTAATTTTCCAACAATTTCTTTTGACTCCGCTATCCCATCATAAGAACGCAAAAGATGCTGCAGGTATTCTTTTGCTTTTTCCTTGTTTTCATCGCACAAAAAAGGGATATCAAAAAAATGTGCAGTAATTACTTTTGGTTGCGAATTTTTATCTTCAACATATTCAACTTCGGGCTGTAAATAATTATTGAATATTTCGTTGCCGGAATCAGAATCTTCCTGCAGGAAAGTTCTTAATGTGTTGTAATTGGAATAGTTCGCCCTTACCTTAAAATCATATATTAAATAATCTCTCATCCGATAAGCTTAACTATTGTTATATTAAATGTATTATGGTGTTTTACAAAAGAAGTATGATGTATGATATAAGAAGTATGAACTCCATATTGAAAGTATTGTTCATATTTTTTCATACTTCAGCTTTTACGATATTTTATGCTTAACTTAACACTATTTTAAATTGATGCTTTTTCTTAATGTTTCTTGTCAAAATTTACTTCAGCATTTTAAATGCCATTCCGATATTTTTTATTATATCGCCTGCGATAAGAGATTCGTAACCGTTTTCCTCCGCTGCAATGTCGCCTGCCAAACCATGCAGATAAACTCCTATAATGCATGCCTGCTTTGAAGAATATCCCTGCGCCACAAGTGATAAAATCATTCCCGTCAGAATATCGCCGCTGCCTGCCGTTGCCATTCCGGGATTTCCTGTGGAGTTGTAATAAATATTCCCGTCGGGACAGGTTATTGAAGTGTGGGCGCCCTTTAAAACAATATATGCCTGATATTTGTATGTAAAGTCGCGCAGTATTTGCTGACGTTCAACTTCATTTTTCGGTTTTCCGCACAAGCGTTCAAATTCACGCGGATGAGGAGTAAATATGCTGTTCAACGGTAAAAATGAAAGCCATGTTTTATTTTCGGAAATAATGTTTATGGCATCTGCATCGAAAATCAGGGGCCAGCTTGCACTTTGAATTATCAGCTTCAAGGCGCTCTGGGTTTCTTTTTCTGTGCCTATTCCGGGACCAATTCCAACTGCCGAGTATTTTGCAATATCAATAAAAGAAGAAATTATATTTTCATTTTCATCAATATCGAGCATCGCTTCGGGAACTGAAGTTTGCATGATTTTAGAGCCGCATTTTGGAATATGTGTTGTCAGCAATCCCACACCGGTGCGCAAGCACGCTTTTGAAGCCAGCACAGCGGCACCTATTTTTCCATAGCTTCCCGATAAAAGCAATGCATGTCCGAAGTTTCCTTTATGTGCGAATTTTTTGCGTTTTTTCAGGTTCGGTATTATATCAGCAAACGTCAGAATAAAATTTCGTGTTTCTGCTTTATTAATAAAACCGGAACTTAAACCGATAGGTAATATCACAAAATCACCAACATATTCGGCATTTTCGGGAAACATAAAAGATAGTTTTGGCAATTCAAAAGTGAGAGTGTAACCGGCTTTAAAAATATTTGTGTAAATATTTTTTGAATTGTCCTCACAAAATAAACCTGAAGGAATGTCAATCGCAATTTTAATTGCTTCGGCTTTATTCATTATATATATAACCTCAGCAGCCAGTTCTTCAACGGGCTTTGACAATCCTGAGCCGAAAATCGCATCAATAATGATGCACTTATGTTCACATTTAAAATTTTTAAGTTGTTCTTTTGATGAAACAGCGGTTACTTTAACTGCTTTTATTTTTTTCAGCCGCTGTTCATTTATTTTAAAATTATCCGAAAACTTGTTGGAATGTTTTACAATTAAAACTTCTACCTTATATTTTTTTGCCGATAAAAGACGGGCAATTGCCAGTCCATCACCGCCATTATTTCCGCATCCGCAGAATATTTTTACACTATAATTATTTTTAAAATTATCCGCCAGCCATTCCGAGCAAGACTTTGCGGCACGCTCCATCAGGTCAATGGATTTTACCGGCTCGTTTGCTATCGTATATTCATCGGCTTCTTTTATTTGTTTCGAAGAAAGAATTTTCATAAACAATAATTTATAAAGTTCATAATGTTTGTAAAGTTAGAAAGTTTGTTGTTGTTGTAAAAAAATATTTATCTATTTTTTCTGATTTTCTTGAATGTTCTTTAAATCCGGTTGACCTGCATTAACCCACGCAGTGTACCAGAAACAGCCAACCATATAAACTGCTTTCTGCAATCTTCTATCCACCATATCATCTATCTGCCTGCTGAATTCTTTCGAAAATTCCGCGGAAAAAACTTTAACGTTCTTCTTTCCTTTTTTTTGAATTGAAGTTTTATTCTCGGCAGGAAATTCCGAATTAACCTTTTTATATGCTTTCAAAATAGTATCAACTTCAGCATTACTTTCTTTTATGATTTTCCATATTTCATTTGCAGGGTTTCCGATATATTCTGCACGCCCGACCCAGAACTTTATATTTTCCGATTCAACCTCGGGAATTCTCGTTTCGAAAAAACCATGTATTCCCTTTTCTCCTGTGGTTTTACCGTTGTAAAACATTGTTGTATGGAGCGGAACACATGCATCTGCAATATAATGAGCAATATTTGCCGATAAATAAAGTATTTCCGAACTGTCATTATTTTTATATGCATCGGTGAGTTTGTTTAGCATAAGATTTATATGCCAGGGCAGAATGCCATATTTATTCAGTGAATCCTCAGAATATTTCGCTACTGCATCTTTCCATTTTTTCGGGATAGAATCGAATGATTTTTCACCGAATTTTTCGAGATTTATGAAATGCCTGGGGGCTTCTTTATCATCAACAAAACTTCTTTTATCGGGGTCGGTGGCATGAGTGGTCAGGTAGTCAATATTTCTTTTATAAAAACCCAGCATTTTTTCGGGCAAAGTAAAAACGGCATTCCTGTTTATTTTTTCATGTGAAGCAAATCCCCATAAACAGCGGTTCGTATAACTTCCAAATAAAATTACTGATGAACAAAGAATGCAGAAAATTACTTTTTTCATAACTTTATTAAAAACATCAAAGTTAATAAAAACCTTTTATTAAAATGTTAAAGCCCTGCAAGGGTTTAGAACCCTTGCAGGGCTTTATAATAGAAATTATTTGAATTCTACTATTTTAGCTTTACCAACTTATCGCCATCCAAAACAGGAATAATCTCTGTAACATCTTTTGTGAAGCAATATTCAATAACATCGTCGAGGCCGAGTTTGCGAAGGCGTTCGCGGTGTGCGAATTTCTGAACATAACCTATCAGATCTTTTTTTGCAACATTCCACAAATCGAGTGAAGCCATTGCAGAATCGCAATTCAGTTTCAGATTTATTTTTTTATTACTCAATAAGTTTTCAATCATGGCACCTGCAAATATCGTATCTTCGAGATTAAATCTGTTTTTCCATCCTGCACAAAGAATAATTATATTTTCATTTTTTTCAGCCAGCCAGTTACAAAGAGAAGATATATTTAAAAAAGAACCAATTGCCACTTTACTGCAATCCCTTGCCATTTCTATTGCCTGTGTGCCATTTGTGGTGGTAATCACAAAAATTCTATCATTAACATTTTCTTTCGTAAAATTGAAAGGAGAATTGCCGAAGTCGGCTCCGTCAAGAACAACGCCGTCTCTTTCGCCTGCAACAAGATACCCTTTTTTCTTATATTTTTTAGCTTCCTCAATTGAAGCAACAGGGATAATATGATTAACACCATTTGCAAATGCAGTGCATATTGCAGTAGTTGCCCTCAGAATATCAACAATTACAACAATGCTGTTTTCTTTTTTATGAAGATGAAACAATAAAGGAGTAAAGCTGACTTCAATTGTTCTTTCAGGATAGTTTGTCATAAATACTTATAGAAAATATTTGTAGTTTGTTGTTTGTAGTTCGTAGTTTTTTTTAACAACAAACAACAAACTACAAACAACAAACGTATTTATTTCTTATAGAAAGGCAGTTTAACGACCTTTGCTTTCATGGCTTTGTCGCGGATTTTTATAAGAATTTCCGTTCCTTCTTTTGCAAGAGCTATTGGCACATAACCCATGCCAACTCCTATTTTCACTGAAGGTCCCATTGTGCCTGATGTAACAAATCCGATTTTTTTGCCGCTTCCGTCAACAATCTCATATTCATGGCGGGGTATTGCTTTTTCAAGCATTTCGAAGCCCACAAGTTTTCTTGTAACACCTTCGGTTTTCTGTTTCAGCAATAGTTCCTTATCAGTAAAATTTTTGCCGTCAACAAATTTTGTTATCCATCCCAAACCGGCTTCAATCGGAGAAGTTGTATCATCAATATCATTTCCGTATAAACAGAAACCCATTTCGAGGCGAAGTGTATCTCTAGCTCCCAGACCTATTGATTTTATTCCGAATTCTCTTCCTGCTTCAAAAATTGCCTTATGCATTTTTTCGCCGTCTTTATTATCCATATATAACTCAAATCCGCCTGAGCCGGTATATCCTGTTGCAGAAATTATCACATCTTTTACGCCTGCCATTTCACCTTTTACAAAAGAATAATATTCTATTTTACTCAAATCGACAGATGTTAATTTTTGTAAAACTTTAATTGCTAATGGTCCCTGCACCGCCAATTGTGCAATTTCATCAGAAGCATTATATAAAACCGCTCCGACTGTATTTTGCGAATTAATCCATTTCCAGTCTTTTTCAATATTGGAAGCGTTAACAACAAGTAAGTATGTTTCATTATTAATTTTGTATACCAGCAAATCGTCAACTATTCCGCCTTTTCCATTTGGCAGACAGGAATACTGTGCTTTGCCGTCAACTAATTTTGAAGCATCATTTGTAGTAACTTTCTGAATGAAGTCAAGTGCCTTAGGACCTTTAACCCAAATTTCACCCATGTGGGAAACATCAAAAACGCCAACGCCTTTTCTTACTGTTTCGTGTTCAATATTTATACCTTCGAATTGTACCGGCATCAGATAACCTGCAAAAGGAACCATCTTGGCTCCCAATGATTCGTGTATGCTTGTAAATGCTGTTCTTTTCATTGTAGTATTTCATTAAATTATTAATTCCGTTAATTGAAACAAATTTATGAATATTTTTAAATTTCAAAAATAATAATGGGAAAAAAATCAGAAAAGAATTGTTTGATGTGATAATCAGATAATAAAACAATTGCTGAATTGTTAAATTGTTCAATTGTTAATTCTTATGATTGTATGCCCTGAGCTTTGAATATATTTGTTTGCTTATTGTTGTCAGAAGAAATCTCACGACCTGACTACCGGGCAATTGGTATATTTGAGATAACAACAAACTACAAACCACAAACCACAAACTTTTTATTACAACTCACTACTTTTTATTTATTTCTTTCACAGCCACACTGCATTTTTCTACTTTACAGTTGATTGCAGGTTCAGTATGTTTCTTGTTGCTTGCCGGTTCCCATCCCATTAGTAAATACAGTACAAAAAAACCTAAAATATATGCAACAATAACGTGCCATCCTTTTTTAATCCACAGCATAACATTTCGTGCCTCAGGAAATTCATTTGTAATTGCAACGCCGGCTGACGAACCGAACCAAATCATTGAACCGCCAAAACCAACTGCGTATGCAAGCATTCCCCAATCGAAGTGACCTTGCTCGAGGCAAAGTTTTGTTAGTGGTATATTGTCAAAAACCGCCGAAACAAAACCCAAAACGAAAGCACTTACCCATGACGCATTGGGAAGTGTTTCGACAGGCATTAATGAGGCAGAGGTTACAAGACATAAAAGAAATATTGTTCCTTTGATAGCATTTGATATTTCTTTCCATGGTATTTTCGTGAAAGTCATTCCCAGCAAAATTGCCGTCCATACTCCCGCAGCAGGCATGTCAAACAAAATATTTCCAACTATTGCTCCCGCCAAAATTAAAATTATTGTTGTTATTTTTTTTATGTCAACTTTGTGTCTTTCATGAAATCTGTGGCGGATATGTTGATATTTATGCTGCTGATGAGAAGCAAACCATCCGAAAAAAAACATGGCAGTAATTGCCGCAACATAAGCATGAAATACATTCAATGCACTAACGCCGTCAATCCACATCATTGTTGTTGTTGTATCGCCTAAAACACTTCCGGCGCCTCCAGCATTACTTGCAGCAACAATAGCCGCAATGTATCCAATGTGCACTTTGTTATTAAAAACGACCAAAGCAATTGCTCCGCCTATCATTGCACCAGCTATATTATCAAGAAACGCTGATAAAACAAAAACAATAATCAAAAGTACAAACGGAGCTTTCCAATCGGAAGGAAGAATTTTAGTAATCAGTTCCGGTAACCCCGAGTCTCTGAATATTCTTGCCAGCAGTGCAAAGCCAAGTAGCAATCCAAGAAGATTAAACAGGATTGACCATTCTCCTTGTCGTAAATCTTTATTAGTTATTTGCTGAAACAAATAATAATCCCTGCCGAAGAAATGTTCGAATGTACTGAATTCATTGACATAAATCAATTTATAAATTAAAATAACTGACAACCCGATTAGTGCAACCCAAAAAGTTTTTTTATGAAAAACCGCAACTCCGATTAATACCAGAGCAAATAAAATAAATTCAACTCTGACATTTAATATCGATAATGGAAAATTCATAAAAAGAAAATTATTATTTCCGCAAATTTATGGAAATAGTATATACAAAAAATCTTATAACGGGGAGTTAAAAATTATAAATAAAAGCCAGCAATCCTCTTGTATTGGCTACTGCTTTATTGTTTGTCGAACTTCCTTTTTTGTCGCCATTTGCAGTGCCGTACATAGCAAAAGTGTATTCGCCTTCTAGTGCAATACTTAGTTTTCCTGATATGAATACAACTCTCGGAGCAACTCTGTACAGATAATCAATGTTGGAACCTCTGGCATAAATGTTGCCTTTAACAGAATCGGCAGCGCCCATATTTTCCGTATAACCCACAAATAAACCAAACTGAACTTTCTTTCCGTTTGTCTGTACTTCGCCCCATACAGAGCCTGTATTCAGGTTTGTATATTCCCATTTACCTATGTTAGCATTAGAAACTTTTTCAACAGCATATCCGCCTATCATGGTAAGGTCGGTTGCATTCTGAGCATAAATTCCTTCAATTCTTATTGTAACGGTTTTGAATACAAGTTTTGCAAAAACCAATGCAGACAAGCTTGCTATTGATTCATCAACTTTGTATTTGGCAGTAACCGCATTAACATGTGTAACTTTCCATGTAACAGTATCAACAATATCTTTGGCAGGAATTGCAATAACCTCGCTATATAATCTGGGAGTGTATATTTTATAATCAACACCAAAGCCGAAAAGATGTTCTGTTGAATCGGGCTTGTATTGTATCTGAAAATGTCCGTTTGGTATTCCCGAGTTTCTGAGATACTTTGTACTTAAAACAGAAGAATAAGTATTTGTTGTTGAATTGTATTCCGGTCCGTAACCCTGAAAGTCTCTCTGCGCGAAAGCACAAAGCATAAAACTTAGAGGACCCATTTTTTGTGTTAAACGCAGTTGCGGATTTCTTGAAAACGGCTGGAATGGGGCGCCGGTATTAAATGAAATCACCATAGGAAATGATTCTGCAATAAACATCGGGTGCCAGTATTGACCTGCCAGCAGTTCAGTGGTTTTCCAGCTCATTTTTACAAAAGCATGACGAACCCTGAAACCATTAACATCGTCCAAACCCGAACCGGAATTCCCAAAAAAGTCAGCTTCAATAACTCCCGAAGTTTTAGCTTTGAATGCATCCGGACCTGATATCGTACCTTTCAATCTTGATTGAATTGAAAGCATATTGAAATTAGGTTTTTCATTAATATCATTTTTGTTTTCATCAAGCAAAATGTTATCAGGATATAACAAGAAATGACCTTCACGAAGATTTATGGTTTGCCTTGAATCGTAAAAAACATCGGTTTTTACAAAGCCTGAAAATTTGATTCCGAATTTCGGTTCTTCTTTTTTATCCTGTGCATTAATCAATGACGGCAGCAAGAATAAAAGTGTCAGCGATTTTAAAATTATGTTTCTCATAATAATTATTTTTTACAAATATATTAATTAATTGAAATAAAAAAGCGTTGATAATTATTATCAACGCTTGAAATTTTATCTATCAGTAATGTTATTTCTTAACTGGACATAACGGCAATACTGTTTTTCCGTATACTTCATTCAGCACCTGAGCAAGGCAAGTATATATTGCAGAACATCCGCAAAAAATTCCTTCCCAACCACCGATTTTCATCAGTAAATCGCTTTCACAATATTTTCCGAATGCAAGTAAAAAGAACAATACTGCAAGTGACAGGAATACTACCTGAATTGCTCTGTTCATTTTTAATGTACCCACAAACATAACAGCAGTAAAAACACCCCACATAAAAAGGTATGCTGCCATTTCGTTTTTCCATGGAGCTGCTGCAAGATTTGCTTTCGGCATTACTAACAGGCATACGAATGATAGCCAGAACAAGCCGTAAGCAGTAAATGCTGTTGTTCCGAATGTGTTATTCTTTTTCCATTCCATAATGCCGGCAATTACCTGAGCAATTCCGCCTACAAAAATTCCCATTGCAAGAATCATCGAACTTATCTGATAAAAACCTGCATTGTGAATATTCAAAAGAACAGTTGTAATTCCAAATCCAAACAATCCTAAAGGAGCAGGATTTGCTGTAGTATCTTTAAAAGTTACTACGGTTTCATTAGTTAAATTTTCCATATTTTTTTTATTTATTTAAAATTTAAAGTTGCGTGTTTTTAATTAATTATCTTTTTACGAAACAACGCAATTATTAGTTACATAATATTATATAATTATTATGTAAACTGCTGCTTATCAATCAAATAAGTTTATGGACTTCAAATAAAAATATTTCCGAATTGCATTACCACTTAATAAGCAAATGTATTTGTGGTTGAAAACAAATATGTGATATTAGCAGTCCAATTATTTGAAGTATCTGCAGAAATAACTTTAAACTTCACATAACCATCGAGGCATTTAGCAACGATAACATGTTCGGGCAATAAAGGCAGAATTGCACATCCCGTATCCCATGCGGTTGGAACCGTAGTAATAGTGCTGACATCAACAACTCCATAATCCTTGGTGAAATTAACCGTACCCGCTCCGCTGTTTCTAAGCCAAACATATTGTTGATTACTCAGATAATTAGTGCATGAATAATTTTCGGGATTCCAACTTACCACATCACCGTCATTAGTACTGTTGGGAAATGCTGTTGTATCTCTCTTTGCTGCAGAAAAGTCATATCCGTAATGTGAAATAACAACTGTAGTATAGTTGTTGGCACTTGAAGGATCTTTTGTTTTGTCGTCTCCATTATCTTTATCCTTTTTGCAAGAATAAAAACATACTGTACCAATTATTAAAATCAGCACAAAAAAAGTTTTTGTTTTCATAGCGTAAAATTTTAGTTACTATTTTTAATTCCTACGTTACTTATTATTATTTTTACTAAATGATTTTTCTTAATATTTGCTAACACAAAAATAAATAATTTATTAATAAAAAACAATACAAAAATAAGCAGTAAATAAATTTATAAAAAAAGGATAAATTCGCCTTAAGCCGAATTATTTAGCTCACGATATGAAAATACAATATTGCTCAGATTTGCATCTGGAGTTTACTCAAAATAATGATTTCCTGAAAAGAAATCCCTTAATTCCAAAAGGTGATATTTTATTGCTTGCAGGTGATATAATTCCTTTACATGATAAGTATTTGAAACATTCTTTTTTCGATTATATTTCAGATAATTTCGAACAGATATACTGGGTTGCAGGTAATCATGAGTTTTTTCAGAGGGATATGATGGAATTTGAAGATACAATGAATATTAAAATCCGGAAAAATGTAAAACTCGTAAATAATCTCTCCCTGGAATATAAAGGCATAAAATTCCTTTTCAGTTGCTTATGGTCAAAGATAAGCAGGAAAAACGAAGAAATAATAATTAAAACCGTTACTGATTTCGAAAATATTTATTATAATAAAAAAGTTTTAAAACCGGAAGATTTCAACAGGTTTCACAAAACCTGCTTTGATTTCCTCGAACATTCGCTTGATGGTAATTCCGAAAAAGTTGTTATTGTAACTCATCATTTACCTTCGGATGAATGTTGTTTTGAAGGATACAGAAAAACCGCCATAAACGAAGCGTTTTGCATAGATTTAACTGATTTTATAAATAAATGCAATGCTGACTTCTGGATATATGGACATAGTCATTACAACCAAAAGCCTTTAAAAACAGGAAACACTTCATTACTTACAAATCAGCTAGGATATGTTCATATGAATGAACAAAAAGGATACGTATGTGATGCTGTTTTTGAGATTTGAGGTATAATATCCTATATGTTTTTTTTACATTATAATATTATTAAAAAATAAAAAAACCCAACAGATTTTAAAAACCTGTTAGGTTTAATATCATTTTCAAATATTATTGAGCCGGTGCCATTGGATTTTTCAGCGCTTTTCTTTCATCCTTTCTCAGTTTCCTCATATATGTATCGTAAAAGATAGGCGTAGCTACAAACAACGAGGAATAAGTGCCTATGATAACGCCGACTAACAATGCGAATGCAAAACCCCTAATAACTTCACCACCGAAAATAAATATTGCAAGTAAAGTGAATATTACAGTTGCAACTGTGTTTATTGTTCGGCTTAATGTGCTGTTTAAAGCATCGTTTGTGGTCTTCTTCAATTCCTGTTTTTTATGCAATCCCATATATTCACGAATTCTGTCGAAAATAATAACTGTATCCATTATTGAATAACCCACAACTGTTAAAATAGCTGCAATAAATGCCTGGTCTATTTCTAAAGAAAAAGGTAATATTCCATACAGTAAAGAGAACGATGATACAATAATCATTGTATCGTGGAAAAGTGAAACCAGCGCACCAAAAGCAAAATGCCATCTTCTGAATCTTATAAAAATATACAATGAAATACCTACCAGAGAAAAGAATACTGCCCAGTATGCAGCAATCAGAATATCACGTGCGACTGTAGGTCCGACTTTCTGGGAACTCATAACGTTCTTTTCCTTAAAAGTTTTAAAAGACACATTATTTCCAAGGGTACCCTTTAAACCTTCGTAAAGTTTTTGTTCAACTTTCGTTTCAGAGTCTGTACTGGTTGATTCTATTAAATATTTTGTAGTTATTTTAACCTGATCGTTTGAACCGAAAGTTTTAACTTCGGGAGCTTCACCAAATGATGTTCTTAATGCTTCTCTTAAATCATTTGTTTTCACTTCTTTTGCAAAGCGAACAACATAAGTTCTTCCACCTGTAAAGTCAATTCCATAATCAACGCCCCTAAAAATTAAAGACAGGATACCAATAGTAATAATTGTACCTGAAATAAAATACATTATTTTTCTTGTTCCAATAAAGTCAATATTTACATTTTTAAATGCGCCTTCAGTAAGTTTTGTAAAAAACTTTATTGGTTTGTTCAGGTTCAATCTTCTTTCAAAAATAAGCCTTGACATTAATAATGCAGTGAATAGTGTAGTAAAAATACCTATTATTAAAGTAGTCGCAAATCCTTTAACAGGACCCGTGCCAAACACATAAAGTATTATACCTGTTAATAAAGAAGTAACGTGCCCGTCAATAATTGCACTGTATGAATTCCAGAATCCATCTTTTATAGCAAGCCGTATTCCTTTTCCTATTGCTAATTCTTCACGGACTCTTTCATAAATAATGATGTTTGCATCAACAGCCATACCCATTGTTAACACTATACCCGCGATACCTGGTAAAGTGAGGACAGCACCGAGTGAAGCAAGTATTCCCATTATAAAGAAGAAATTTGCAAATAAAACTATATTCGCCACCCAGCCTGCATTAGCGTAATAGAATATCATGAAAGCCAACACTAAAAGCATTGCAATAACAAAAGATAAAAATCCTGCATTGGTTGCTTCTTTTCCCAAAGTAGGTCCCACAATCGCTTCTTCAATAATTCTGGCGGGTGCAGGTAATTTACCTGCTTTCAAAACGTTCGCCAAATCTTTTGCTTCGTTAAGAGTAAAATTACCTGTAATTTGCGAACGTCCGTTAGGAATTTCATCCTGAACAACAGGTGCAGAATAAACATAATTATCCAGAACAATAGCAACGCATTTTTTAATATTTTCACCGGTCAGCCTTTTCCATATATTTGCTCCTTCACTGTTCATTGTCATCGAAACCTCATTTGAGTTGTTCTGTCCGAAATCCTGACGTGCATCAATAACAACATCGCCTTCAAGGGCTGCTTTTCCATCACGTCCCGATGCTTTTAATGCTACCAATTCCAATACATCAGGCATTTCCTTTTCCGGTTTCACCATCCATAAAAGTTTAAGGTCGCGCGGGAAAATTGACTTGATTTGAGCTATTTTCAGGTATCTGTTTACCTTTGCAGTATCTTTAATGGCAGCATATCCCACAACAGGTCCCGGTCGTGCCTGATATCCTTTTTCTGCCTGCAGCAGAGCCGGTCTTAGAACTACAAAAAGAGGATTTTCCTTTTCCCACTTTTCGTTTTGTCCGAGTCCTTCTTTTTTCTTTGCAGTATCAACGCCGAGTTTCTGTGCAATTGATTTTTTTGTTGTATCTTTTTTCTTTTTTAAAGAATCTGCTTTTGCTGTTTTGGTGCTATCTCCAAGTTTATTCAAAAGCGAGTCGGCTTTTGTGGCAGTTGTATCTTTGTTTTCCAGAATATCTTTCAGGCGGTCGTTTGCCTGCGAAAGATAATTATAAATTTCGCTGTTTTCGTATGTAAGCCAGAATTC
>JAQUPB010000050.1 GCA_029004185.1 Bacteroidales bacterium
ATAAGAAAACTCAGAGAAGAAAAAAAACTGCCTCTGCGAACCGTTGCCGCTTACCTTGATATTGACCAGGAAATATTAAGCAAAATTGAACGCGGACAACGCAGGGCCGCTCGTGAATTGGTTGTGAAACTTGCCGGCTATTTTAAGGTGAAAAAAAACGATCTTCTCACAGCCTGGCTTTCCGACAAGTTAGCTTATGAACTGGAAAACGAAGATACAGCGTTGAAAGCATTACATGTAGCAGAACAGAAAATAGTATATGGCAAGAAAAAAACGTTGGATAATAACAGGCTTTTTACTCTTCTTAAAAATTTTTTTAAAAAAGATGGAAGAATTGCCGAAGCATGGATTTTTGGTTCTTTTTCAAGAGGAGAACAAAATGCAAACAGCGATATTGATTTAATGATAAGATTTAATGATAATAAAACCATCAGCTTATTTGATTTTGCAGACATCGCTTATTTATTGGAAAAACAAACAAACAGAAGAATTGATTTGGTTGAAAAAGGTTGTATTTTGCCATTTGCGTGGAATACAGCAAAAAATAATTTAATTAAAATTTATGGATAAACCCACTGCTAAAGAACGTCTTGAACATATTCTTGTTGCAATTAATTTAATAAAAGAATTTGTAAATAAAATTGATGAAAATACTTTTTTGTCCGATATTAAAATTCAAAGCGCAGTGCAATATCAATTCCTGGTTATCGGAGAAGCAATCCGCCATATTGATAACAGAATATTGGAAAAATATAAATATCCGTGGCATATACCCCGTTCATTCAGAAATTTTATTATTCATGAATACCATGGTATTAAAATGGAGAGGGTTTATTATGCCACACAGGATTTAGATAAATTACAAAAACAAATTAATGAAGTGATTAAAAAAGAGTTTTAATCGTGTCAGCACATCCATACTATTGTTATGTTAAATATATTTTGACGCTTTACAAAAAGAATTATTGAAGTAAGAGGTAAGAAGTAGGAATCGTTATTTTGAAGTATTGTTCGTGTTTTCATACATCATGCTTCAGTTTTTTATTATTGCGATATTTTATGCTTAACTTAACACTATATGGAGTTGAAAAAATAACAGAGTTTTATTGTTAAATTTTTCTTTAATTCATATTGGTTTGTGCTATAAAATATGTCGAACATCGAATAAAAAATGCTATTAAACTTTAAACCTTAAACCTTAGACTTTAAACTGTTTTCATAACTTGTTCATAAAAAGAATTGACTTCGGCATCCGGAAAAATTAGCTTTGAATACATTTGCAAACAATTTTTTTATTTTCAATTTAAAATTAAACTTATGAGAAAATTTGTTTTTTTGACAATGTTAAGTATAATTATCAATTCCTCATTTGCAATAAGATTTTATGAGTTAAAAGCAAATGACATTAAAGAATATGAATTGCCGGGAGTTGATATTTTTAGTAATGCAGGACCAGCCGAATCTTTAAATTTGCTGTCTTTTGAAGCGGTTTATGAAGAAAGCAAAATATCGGTATATTGGTCTGCACCTTCTGAGCAAAATATTGATCATTATATTCTGGAGCGTTCTGATAATGGCCAGAATTTTGAAATTTTAACAACGGTAAAAAGCGCAGGCAACAGCAGCAAAAGCACAAAATATTCTGTGGTAGATAATAACCCGCCGGCAAAAGTTTTAATATACTACAGGTTGATGCAAACAAGTATAGATGGCTCCGGCAAATACAGCGAAATTTATACTGCAAGATCTAATAATTACTATTCGCAGCTTATGATTACTCCTCCTGCTTTCAACGGCAGGAACATTGAAACAAAAGTAAAAAACCTGAAAGGTTCCACAGTGCTGGTTGAAGTTTCAAATATTCTCGGCGCTACATATTATTCACAGGCATTTGAAACAACTCCTAATTTTACAAAACTTGATATTGAAGTTCCTTATCTTAAAAAGGGCGATATATATTTTCTGAAAATAAGCAACGGACAGGAAATTATAACAAAGAAATTTACTTTCTGAGAAGAATTGGTAAAATTCTGTTTTAACATGCGATTATGAAGATTCCTCTTTGTCTTCCTATATTATCACGTACACGTAACTAAAATAATTTAAAATTCTTTATTGATTATAAAATTGTTCTGAATAAAATTTATAATCGTATTTTAAAAAATAATTCTGCCACTAAGACACAAAGGCTCTAGGTATCACAAAGAAAAACTTAGTGTAACTTTGTGTCCTCGTGCCTTTGTGGCATTATTTAATAAATCTATAAAAGGTCTGCTGAAGATATAACAGAAAGCATTCTGACATTTTTTTCTTAGCATAGCATAACGCGTCAGCAATACCATGATGATATCATTCTTTTCATTATTTATAAAAAGTTTTATACGTTAATTGTTTTAAAAATATAAACGTTCTTGCTTCAAACTCATTGCTGTTGTGCAAATCCTTTGATAATCAAGAAAAATTTATTATATTTGCATTGCTTTTGTAGGTTAAAAGTATAATCAGATTTTTCTATCGCTATCCGTCAACTGACGGAGGGAGGAAAGTCCGGACAACAAAGAGCATCATACTTCCTAACGGGAAGGTATCAGTGCAGAAATGCCCTGATAACAGAAAGTGCCGCAGAAAATAACCGTCCGCAAGGACAAGGGTGAAAACGTGAGGTAAGAGCTCACGGCTTATTGTGGTGACACGGTATGCGGGTAAACCTTATGAGTTGAAAGACCAAATATATCGGGGGCTTACGGACTGCTCGTCCAATCCCGAGGGGTAGGTCGATAAATTCTGCCGGCAACGGCGGAAGCAGATAAATGATAGAAGTTCGCGAAAGCGAAAACAGAATCCGGCTTATAAATCTGAAATTTTTTTAAAATTGTATCCCGGCAAACTTACTTGTCGGGATTACAATTTTTTGGGTAATTCTAAAAGAATTTTCTTAAAAAAATTATTATTCGTTCTTTTTTCCATGATGAAAAAAGAACCAAAAACCTACCTGCCGGCAGGCAGGAATCTAGGCAAAATCCCGATAACTATCGGGACTTCACCACACTCTTGAAAATGGAAGAATCATTGGCAAAGTAATGTCCCGATAAAGTTTCTTTTGGAATTATTTTCTAAATCTTATAAATTCTTTATCGGGACAAACGCAAGCGCCTTTGCCATGATTCTAACCATTTTCAATTCACAGCCAACGCTGGCTCGCCGTTTTGCCTGGCCTACGCGCGCGTTCTATAAAAAGCTAAAACTTCGAATTTGATTGTTTTATTCGATATCCGGGTAATTTTATAAGCATTAAAAAATCCCATTCATTTTACAGAATGGGATTTTTTATTAATTTGAAACAAATACTATTGCAACGAATTTATTTTTTTATTTATATTTTATTTGCAAATATATTCTTTAGGAGGATTGCCAAATCTAAGTTTGTGTTTGATTAAAAGATAAATGTTAAGATATTCTTTTTACATCTACTGCATTTAATCCTTTTTTCCCTTCGGTAACATTGAAGGAAACTTTGTCATCTTGTTTAATTCTGTCAATAAGTCCTGATGAGTGAACAAAAATTTCCTGATCAGAATCATCAACTTTGATAAAGCCGAAGCCTTTTGCTTCGTTGAAAAATTTTACAATACCTGTTTTCATAAAAATTTAAAAATTTAATTAATAATGCCGCAAAGATACAAAAAAAAATCGATAAATAAAAAAATTGGACTTTTAAAAAGAATATTTCAGCAAAAACAATCATATAAATGACTTATAATAAGTACCTTAAGGAGATGGGCTATAAAATGAATAATTATTTAGAAATACTGAAATAAAGGACATATTAAAAAGAATTTAACAATAAAAAACAATGAAGTTTTTTACCATTGACCAATGACTATTTACTAATGACTTCCCGGAAATCATTTCTTTTTCAAAACATAATCTTTATTAAGAATAAGAGGTTTGTCTTTTTCTTTATCATAAGGCAGAAACAACTTTTCGGTTAATTTTTCATAGTCTTTTTTAACAATGATTATTTCATAATTCATATTTCCCGGAAATACCGAAAAGAATTCTCCGAACTCGTTGGTTGTAATTGTTGTAATTGGTTCTTTAGTTTTTTCTTCAAATACTTCAATTACTACATTCTGGATTTTTTCACCTGTTTGTGAATCCTTAACAGTGCCTTTGAAAATTGAAAGAAAGGGTTCTTCTATAATTTTCTTGGTAACATTAGATTTATTGGCAATTTCCGACAAAGGAACATTGTAATTTGTCATATCAATTTCGTATAAATCGAAATCGCCCGAACCGCCTTCTCTGGAGCTTGATATATATGCTTTTTTACCGTCGGTAGATAAAATAAAACGAACTTCATCTTTTGTTGAGTTTATAGGATAGCCTATATTAACAGGTGCCGACCACTTGCCACTTTCAAAAACGGAACGGAAAATATCATACCCTCCCATTGAGCCATGTCCTTTTGAGCAGAAATAAATTGTCTTTCCGTCGGGGTGAATAAAAACGCCTATTTCATCTTCGGAAGAATTAATGATAGGACCTAGATTTTCGGGCTTTGACCATACGTTGTTGGCAATTTTTGTGCATTTGTAAATGTCGGCATTTCCATAACCGCCTTTTCTTTCGCTCACGAAATAAAAAGTATTGCCATCACCGCTAAGGCATGCCGAGCTTTCGAAATATGAGGAATTTATTTTTCCGGTCATTGGTTTGGGGTTGGTCCATTTGCCGCTCGGGCTCAGTTTCGAATAATAAATATCGCCGCTTTTTGTTACTCCCAAAATATTTTTATAAAGGAAAATCATTTTTCCATCCGGAGAAATACTCAGCGGAGAATCGAAACCCGGAGTATTAAGTTCTTCAAGACCTTCTGCGGGTTTCCAGTTTTGTGTTTTATCATCCCATAAGGAATAATAAATATCATCGTAATACTGTCCGGTATTAAAATCAATTCCGCCGCCTTTGGTGTCCGGACGACGTGATGTGAAGATTATCATTTTGCCGTCGGCAGTAAGTGAAGGGTCGGCATCAACATACTGGGAATTTATGTTTGGACCCAGGTTATTAATTTTAACATTAACGGGATGAGCAATCATATCTTTCGCATACTGGCATTGTTTGATGAATTTATTTGCGGGATTATTTTTTTTCTGTTCCTCGGTTACAAGTTTTTCGGAGTATTTGTTGTAGTAAATAATAGCGCTGTCAAGGTTTCCGGCATATTGATAAATCTGCCCTATTTTAAGGAAAAGCTTAATTTCACTGTTAGGGTTTATTTTTTCAGCCGTTTTAAAATACTCCATTGCTTTATCCAAAGCCTTGAGTTCAAAATAACATTCGCCAAGACAATAATTTAAAGTCGGGTCGTTTTTCTTAGCTTCAACAAGCTCCCTGTAGATTCTTATGGCGCCGTAATAATCTTCATTGCTGAATTTTGATTTTGCTTCAAGCATTTTGTATTTAAAGGAAAGGCCTTTCTTATCGGTTGTATCTTTGCTTTTCTGTGCAGAAACACTGCTTAAAATCAAAGAAATCATCAAAACGAATAATATTTTTTTTCTCATAAAAGTATGGTTTTTAAAAAAAATAAAGTTTGCTAATATACTAAAAAAACAATATTGAAAAATGTTAATAAAAGAGGTTAATTTTTATTGAAAAAATATCGTTTTTTTCTTTGTGATTGTAGTTATTTTTTAATACTTTTGTTGTAGTTAGAAAGATATAATAAAACAGGAGAAAATCAATATGATAGATAGCCAAAAAAGTAAGATTGCGGAAGAAAACTATACCGCCGAAAGTATTCAGGTTCTTGAAGGTCTGGAAGCAGTTCGTAAACGACCGGCAATGTACATCGGTGATTTAAGCACACGCGGCTTGCATCATCTCGTATACGAAGTCATCGACAACTCAATAGATGAAGCTTTAGCCGGTTTCTGCAGCGAAATAGAAGTTGTAATAAATGAAGACGGTTATGTGACTGTTAAGGATAACGGAAGGGGAATTCCCACAGGCTTGCACGAAAAAGAAAATAAATCGGCGCTTGAAGTGGTAATGACAATGCTTCATGCAGGCGGAAAGTTCGATAAGGATTCGTATAAGGTTTCGGGTGGATTGCACGGCGTTGGAGTATCGTGCGTTAATGCCCTGTCGTCTCATCTTAAGGTTACTGTTTGCCGCGAGGGAAAAATATTTTGCCAGGAATACAAATGCGGTAAACCATTATACGATGTGAAGGTAACCGGAGAAAGCAATAAAACAGGAACCGAAGTTACTTTTATACCCGATAGCACTATTTTTTTGTCAACAGTATTTAAATACGAGATACTTGCTTCGCGAATAAGAGAACTTGCTTATCTTAATAAGGGAGTGAAGTTAAGTGTTATTGATAAAAGAGAAAAAGACAATAACGATAACTTTTTATCGGACACATTTTATTCAACCGACGGTTTGAAAGAGTTTTTAATTTTTCTTGATGAGACAAGAGAAAAACTAATAGAAGAACCAATATACATGGAAGATGCAGTAGGTGAAATTCCGGTAGAAATTGCCATGCAGTACAATACTTCTTTCAATGAAAATGTTCATTCATATGTGAACAATATCAACACTCATGAAGGGGGCACGCATTTGGCGGGATTCAGGAGAGGACTTACACGCACATTAAAATCTTATGCCGAGAAATCGGGAATGCTCGAAAAAATAAAATTCGAAATAAACGGTGATGATTTCAGGGAAGGACTTACGGCAATAATTTCCGTTAAAGTTCAGGAACCCCAGTTTGAAGGTCAGACAAAAACCAAATTGGGAAATAATGAAGTCATGGGCGCTGTTGAGAAAGCCGTGAACAGCATGCTTGAAGCATATCTTGAAGAGCATCCAAAAGATGCAAAAACCATTGTTCAGAAAGTAATACTTGCTGCTACGGCACGTCATGCTGCACATAAAGCACGCGAACTTGTTCAGAGAAAAGGCGCGATGTCAGGCAGCGGATTACCGGGCAAATTAGCCGATTGTTCCGAAAGCGACCCTTCACTTTGTGAGATTTATCTCGTTGAGGGCGATTCTGCCGGTGGCACTGCCAAACAGGGACGCGATAGACGCAATCAGGCAATCCTCCCTTTACGGGGTAAAATCCTTAACGTGGAAAAAGCAATGCAGCATAGAATATACGAGAACGAGGAAATAAGAAATATTTTTACTGCTTTCGGTGTAACCATTGGCACCGAAGAAGATGTCAAAGCACTAAACATTGAAAAATTAAGATACCACAAAATAATAATAATGACCGATGCCGATGTTGACGGCAGCCATATTGCAACTCTTATTCTTACATTCCTTTTCCGTTATATGAAAGACCTGATCGAAAACGGTTATATTTATATCGCAACACCTCCTTTATATCTGATAAAAAAAGGAAAAGAAGAAAAATATTGCTGGACCGAGGAAGAACGAAAGCAGATTATAGCTGATTTTTCAAAGGACGGCAAAGAAAGTAATGTAGGAATACAAAGATACAAAGGTCTTGGGGAAATGAACGCGGAACAACTCTGGGAAACCACAATGAATCCTGCGAAGCGAACATTGCGGCAGGTAACTATCGAAAATGGAGCCGAAGCCGACAGGGTTTTTTCAATGCTTATGGGCGATGAAGTACCACCGCGAAGAGAGTTTATTGAAAAGCATGCAAAATATGCTAATATTGATGCTTAGTTTATTATTTATTTAAAACTATTGATTAGAAGATTCTGAACTTTTAAAAAAACCCTGCGATGGTTTCAAACCATCGCAGGGTTTTCAATCGATTAAACTTAAATAACCGAAATTTTTATCTGAAAAACTTTCAATTTCAATTTGAGAATTTTGACAATCCAGCATAGAACTTGTTGCTATATTCATAAACTAAAAACTGAAAACCGGAAACTGAAAACTAATTTGTTTTCCCAGGATACTGCTGTAAAGCAACTTCAAGACACTTCATTGAGCGCTTAAGGTCGTTAACATTCAGAACATAACTTATTCTTATTTCATCCTTTCCCAGACCTTTTGTAGAGTAGAATCCTGTTGCGGGAGCACACATCACGGTTTCGTTTTCGTAACTGAAACTTTCGAGCAGCCACTGACAGAACTTATCAGAATCGTCAATAGGCAGGCGGGCTATAACATAAAATGCACCTTTGGGTTTAGTACAAAAACACCCTTTCATTTTATTTATTGAATCAACAACCACATTTCTTCTTGCCACGTATTCGTCAATTACTTTATCGAAATACGATTTTGGAGTGTCAATTGCGGCTTCTGCAAGAACCTGTCCGAATGTCGGGGGACTTAACCTTGCCTGTGCAAATTTCATTGCCGTATTATAAACATCTTTGTTTCTTGTAATAAGAGTTCCCACTCTTGCTCCGCATGCGCTATACCTCTTTGATATGGAATCCAGCAAAATTATATTATTGTCAATTCCTTCAAGATTCATTGCCGAAGAATGCTGATTTCCGTCGTAACAGAATTCCCTGTAAACCTCATCCGATAAAAGATATAAATTATGCTTCTTTACAATATCTCTTAATTTCAGTAATTCTTCCTTTGAATATAAATAGCCGGTTGGGTTGTTCGGGCTGCAAATAAGAATTGCCTTGGTTTTTGGAGTTATGAGTTTTTCAAATTCCGAAATCGGAGGCAATGCAAATCCGTCTTCAATTTTTGATGTTACCGGAACGGTTTTTACTCCGGCAGTAACAGCAAAACCTATATAATTGGCATATAAAGGTTCGGGAACAATTACTTCTTCGCCTTCATTAACGCATGACATAAAAGCAAATAAAATTGCCTCTGAACCGCCATTGCAGACAATAATTTCATTTTCCGAAACATTAATGTTAAAGCGTTTGTAATACTCCACCATTTTCTTTCTGTATGAAAGAATTCCGGCAGAGTGGCTGTATGCAACAACTTTTATATTGCTGTTTTTTAGTGCATTCATGGCTCCTTCCGGAGTTTCAATATCGGGCTGTCCGATATTCAGATGATAAACCTTAATGCCTCTTTTTTTTGCTTCATCGGAATAAGGAACAAGTTTCCTTATTGGTGATGCAGGCATTAGTTGTCCTTTTTTTGATATTTCCGGCATAAAAGTATTTTTTAAAATTAGAAATCCCGACAAATATCGGGATTTCTGATTAAAATTTATAATAAGTATTAATTATTTTTATTCAATTACATTGCCCTTGATTGTTAAAACAATAGATTGTGTTTTGGCATTTGATGTAACTATAATCTGCTTGTTAATAACACCTATTCTTTTTGTATCGTATGTAACTTTAATTACGCCTGTTCTTCCGGGTGCTATTGGCTCTGTTGGCCAGGATGGTACTGTGCATCCGCACGATGCCTTAGCTCCCGACAATATTAAAGGTGTTCTTCCGGTGTTTTTAAATTTAAACTCACATGTTCCGTTGCTTTCCTTTTTTATTGTTCCGTAATCATAAACAATTTTTTCAAATGTAATTTCCGGAGCATTAGGATCCTGAATGGGCGGAGGTGTAGTCATTTCCTGAGCAAAAAGAAGATTCAGCCCAAACAGGAAAGGAAACAGAATTAATAATATCTTTTTTGTTTTATTAATTCGCATAGGAATTTATAAAAATTGTTTTATTTATTTGTAGGCGCTCCCTGGTTATTATTAACCGGTGGAGTTTCGTTCTGTGTGTCAAGAACAGTTCCAGTAATTGTCAATACTATGGGTGAATTTTTGGCATTTGATTTAACGGAAATTTGCTTGTTAATAGTGCCTACTCTTGTAGTTGCATAATGAACCTTAATAACGGCAGATTTGCCCGGTAATATTGGTTCTTTTGGCCATGAAGGCACTGTGCATCCACACGAAGCCGTGGCGCTTTGAATAATTAATGGTTCTTTTCCGGTATTTGTAAATTTGAATTCGCAATCACCAATAGGGTCATCGTTTGTTGCAGTTTTCTTTATCTGACCATAGTCGTGAGTTGTTTTTTCAAATTTCATTTCGGGTGCATTGGGGTTTGTCGGTGGTTTTGGCTGACTTTCCTGTGCTCTTGCAATAAATATTGCAAAAAGAGCAATGCTTAAAGCTAAGGTTAGTTTTTTCATAATTATTTTTGTTTAATAGTTTTAGAATTTAATTTTTCAAATTTAAAAATATAAATGAATTTTTAAAAATTAAACATTTTGCATTTAACAAAATTTAACTTTGACGTAATGATAAAATGCCAAAATCGTGCCAATTACCTGATATTATAAATCTATTTATAAATGAAATTTATTTGAGTTCTAACTGTAGACCAAGCAATTCCCTCGTATCTTTAATAAAAGTTTCAAGTTGCTTTTTGTCGGAAGGGCTGAATTTCAGGTTAATTGTATCTTTTTGCAGATTTTTCACAGGCAGGATATAAAAATTTGTTTTATTTCCGATGAATTCTTTATGAACATAGGTGGGATAATAACCATAAGTTGAAATATATGTGGAATCTTTTTTCAAATCTTTTTTAATATTCACTTCTGCAATTATGCCTCCGTTTTTATATCTTTCGCGTTGGTTTGAAACAAAATTTCCGAGAGAATAATAAACCAAAGAGTTTTTTTGTTTATTCTGATAGTTCGCTTGAATTTCTTTTATGGGCTGCAATACATGAGGATGCGAACCTATTATCAGGTCAATTCCATTTCTGAAGCAAAACTCTGTAAATTTTTTCTGTGTACCGTCCGGTGTTTGTTCATATTCATTTCCCCAATGTACTGTCATTATCATAAAATCGGGTTTCGACTGCTGAATTTTATAAATGTCTTTTTTGATTTCATTTGTGTCAATATAATTCACAATATTTGGTGAAACTGCGGTTAGTCCATTGGTAGCCGAAGTGCAGTTAAATAATGCGATTTTAATTCCTTTTACATTTAAAATCATCGGGTAATTCTGTTCCTTTGATGTGGAATCAATATATGTTCCGGCATGTCCTATTTTCAGGCTGTCCATGACTTTTATAGTTCTCTGCAAACCATACCGGCTTTTGTCGAGACAGTGATTGTTGGCTGTGAGGAGTATTTTAAAACCTATATCTTTTAGTGTTTTAGCCAGTTCGTCGGGACTGCTGAATTGAGGATAGCCGGTGTATGGAGTACCGCCAAGTGTTGACTCGAAGTTTACAACTGCAATATCGCTTCTCTCCAGTATAGGCTTTATGAACTGAAAACATTTATAGTAATTGAAAGTTTTACTGCTCGAATCGTAAGCCGAATAAACCTGAGGCATATGCTGCATTACGTCCCCGGCAAACATCAAGCACACATTAACAACTGTAGTGTCCTGTATTATCCTGAGCTTTGAATTTTCGCCCGATACAAAATAACTTCTGTTACTTAAAGTAATAAGAACAGCAAGTAATGTTATGCAGAAAATTTTATATAATGAATTTTTGCGTTTCATCTTAATTAGATCCTAAACAGCATAAGTTGTTTGAATTAGTTAAAACGAAAAAACGAGGGGAAAGGTTATGTTTATTTAGTATTTGCCTGACTGGCATGAACTACTACTTTGCTGAGTTCACAACTTTGATCAGTCGTTGAAAAGATTACTGTTCAATTCAACTCTTTCTTTTATTTTTTGTATTTCGTTGTAAATATTCTGAAAATATTTATATCTGTGTTTTTCTGAAACTCCGCTTATAAGGACAGATTTTTTAATAAGATTAGTAAACCATATTTCCATTTCTTCACAAAACTTACAATTTGTGGTTTGCATATTATTAAAAGTACTGTGAGTTAAGTAAACAGTATTATTATTAACTGTTTTCACCAGAATACAATTATTACCAACCTCAACATCGCTTTGATATAATTTGAAATTATTTTCATTGTTGTGCTTTGCAGCTTCAGAAACGAACTTTGAGTTATATTCTGCCTGTTTTTCTATTGAGGAATATAATTCCAAAGCTTTATCGCACATATTCAAAGCTTCGGCTTTGCTTTTAAACATTCCTGTTTCGCAATAATAAATTATCTGCTTAAGCAGACTGTTTACCGTTGAATCAGTCCAGATTTCTGTAGAGGGAATCGAAACGTATAAATTCAAAATATCTTTGCCCAGTTTATCATATTCGCCGGATAACAATTCGGGAGAATATTTTTGTTTTGAAAATTCGGGTACGTTCAGCACCGATTTAAGCCAATAAAATATTTTAAACCTCGCTATTTCGGGAACGATAAAATTGTGAAACAATGGTACATCTTCGGCAGAATAATATATATGTGCGTTAGCTGATGATTTTATTTTCTTTAAATCTTCAAGTATTGACTTTAAATAATTTACAAAATCCTCCTGTGTGCTGCCAATGTTTTTATAATTAAAAGAAACAGAACCTGAATCTTCTTTGATAAATGAATCTAACGAAATTCCGAAATGATTGCACAATGCTATTGTTTCATCAATTGAAAAAGGAGTCTCACATCGCATTCTTCTGTATGCGCTGTCCTTGCTTATTCCGAGCAAATCTTCAATTTCATCAACCAACGAAATATTGGAAGGTAACATTTCATTTATTCTGGAAATGAACTGTTGCTGAACACTTTTGTCGGATACTGCCATAATTTATTACTATAAATCAATAATCCTTGTCATTAAATATTGCAATTTATAATAATTTCTTCAAAACAGTTGCAAAAAATCCAAAAAAAATAACTACAGAAGTTTTTCAGGAAAACATATTTGCAAAAAAACCCACAACTCCACACATAAGTGGGTTTTGCCGTTTTTATCCCCTTGCAAACCGCCATATCTTTGTTCTTATAAAATTAAATTTTTAACTAAAAAAATCAAAAATTATGAAAACACTAACAAAAAAATCAACAATTGTTTGTTTGGCAATTATCCTTTTATTAAAGGTATCAAATGCTCAAAACAAACAAAGTATCGCAGTAATTAATGTTGATACAAGAAACATCAACCTTGACGCCAATTCAATGACAGATCTGGTGAGGCTCGAGCTTGAAAAAACTCATGTTTACACGGTAATGGACAAATTCGATGTAAACGATTATTTAAAGAAAAGCAATTTAAAGTCCGATAGTTGTTTTAGTAAAACCTGTTTGATTAATATCGGAAAAGCATTGCAGGTGGACAAAATACTTACAGGAAATATTGATTTAATAGGTGAAAAAGTAGTTATTGTTTTGAAAATGTTTGATATCAAAACCGAATCGGCTGAAAAAACGGATGTAATGGAATACATTAATTTACCTGAAATACAAAAAATGGTTGAGATATCAGTAAAAAATATTGCCGGCTTGAAAAATGACGAAAAATTATTGGATTTAATTGTCAGTTATGACGCACCAATTATAAGTCCAAAAACGCAATTAAGATTAAACGGTCCAAGAATGGGTGCAAGTTACATCATGGCACCTGCATCTAAGGCACTTCAGGCGCCAAAAAGCGAAGGCGGTTTTGATATGTTTCCGATTACATCGGATTTCGGATATCAGTATGAAACAAAATATTTGAGTTCAGGAAATTTTCAGGCATTGATAGAATACGTTTTTACAATCAGCGGAATTGAATCAGGAAAATTTTTCCCTTCATTTGCTTTTTTAAATGGACTCAGGGAAAACACCACAGGGTTTGAATTTGCCTTTGGTCCGATATTTAAATTCACGAAAATAGCAGAAGGATTTTACGATAGTTATGGTTTCCTTGGTGAAAAAAACAAATGGCACGTTTTATATGAATGGCCTTATGAAAAAGGAAACATTAGAGATTATTATACAATAAAAGAACGTGTTGATAACAGGGGCAGAATAAAATTTGCATCAAATTTAGCCTTTGCTATCGGTAAAACTTTTCGTTCGGGTTATTTAAATATTCCTGTTAATTTATATTTCATTCCTGACAAAGAAGGCTCTGTAATAGGGCTTTCTTTTGGTTTTAATGTAAGTAAAATCCGCAAGTAAAAAGGTATCGGCAGGCTTTTAGCAAATAAAAGCCTGCCTTTAAGTTAAAACAATTAAGAGAAAAACCATAAATTCTAAAAGCCATGAAAAAGATTAACTTAAATACCGCTTCCATATTGTTAATGGTTATAGTAATTCAATTTTTATATTCATGTAGTAATCAAAACAAGGCATTAACAAGCGGCTATATTCAAAAGCGCAAATATACAAGCGGTTATTTCGTGAGATTACCCGGTAATAATTCAGGTGATAAAAGTTCAGATAATGTTATTAAAAGAAAAGAAAAAAAAGTTGCAGTTAAGAAAAGAGAAACACAAAACACTGATTCCATAGAAGTTTTAAAGCCCCTAAATGATTCAATAAACGAAGAAACCTCTATGATTCCTGAAAATACATTTTATAGAAATGAGAATAAAGAAACAAATATTCTGAATAAAAAAATTGAATATCGGAAAAACAATACGGAAAGTAATTACAAAACAAATAAAAATGTTTCAAAAAACGAACCCATTAAAAAAGATGATTATAAAACAAAAAATGAAATCAAGAATAAAAAATTAAGTGCTTTTGCTTTGATGAGTTTTATTTTAAGTATCGCGTGGGTTTTATTTCCCATATCAATTCTTATTGCCGTTCCAACTTCAATTGTTTTTGGAATTATTGGTTTGAATGAAATCAGAAAAAAACAGGATAAAATGGGAAAATCGCTTGCTATTACCGGTATTGTAATATCATTAATAATAGTTAGTCTTTTTATATCATTAGTGGTTCTTCTGTTGGCTGCTTTATAAATATAACAGCACCACTGCAAAACTGAACATAAACAATTTTTAAAAAAATTATATATGAAAAAATACACTTGTAAAATATTATTAGCAACATCAATTCTGTTAATTAATTTTAGCATAACTTTCGGACAAGACAATCAGGATGATGCAAATGTCTGGCTTAATTTGGGAGGCGGACGTTCATTCATATCAAAAAACAATGGCAATAAAAGTTTGGGTATTCAACTTGATTTTGCGGTTAATTGTTGTTATAATAAAAATTATTTCAAACTCAGTTGGCTAATACATACTGAGTCTTTTTTCTTTCCTGATGGAAACGAAACTGATTTAGGGAAATTCTCTTTTCTTTATGGAAAAAGAATATATAAAGGTTTCTATATATATTCGGGCATAAGCCATTTTAAAGGCTATATGTCATTTGGCAACTACGAAAGAAGCAGGGTTTCTTCGTTTGGTATACCCTTGGAATGCGAAATAATATTTTGCCAGAATAAGCATGTTGGTTTTGGATGTAATGTGTTTTCCGATTTTGTAATAAATAAATTTTCGATGTATGGATTTGGTTTTATTGTGAGGTTTGGAAACACAGACAAGTAGCTTTTTTTTGAAGTGGTCACAATTTGTGATGTCCGTTTTTGTTGAACACACTTTATTATTTGCCGGAATACTTTTAGAATTAGTTAAAAAAACAGACGCTGATTTCTTTATGAAAGCTTATGATAGACGCAGATATTTTTGAATTGTTAAAATTGCTGAACTTCGATATTCATTATTCGATGTTCGACATTTTTTAAACTCGTACATCATACCTCGTATTTCGTTATAATATTTAATCATTGTGTGATTTTTTTACTTCGCACTGGTTTTTGCAAAATAGGCCGCTTTTTCGAGCGAAGTTATCATATCGTATTCTTCGAGGTAAGCATTTGGAGAAACATTCAGTGGTACTGAAGTATAATTTACTATTCCTTTTATTCCTGATTTTACAAGTTTTTTGGCAGTTTCTGTAACATTGTCAGGAGGCATTGTTATTATTGCAAGTGTGATATTTTTCTTTTTTATAACAGTATTCAGTTTTTCCATTGAATAACATGGAATTCCTGAAATTATTTTATCAAATTTCTGACGATCGATGTCGAAAGCTGCAACAATATTTAATTTCGGACGCTTGCCTTTAAAATATCTTGTAATTGCACCGCCCAGACTTCCCATTCCTATGATTGCAACATTTTGTCCTTCTTTTGTGTCAATAATACTTCCGATTTTATTTATTAATTCTTTTACGTCGTATCCTTTTCTCTGACTTCCTGAATAACCGATAAGCATTATGTCTCTTCGTACCTGAACAGAAGTCAAATGCAACATCTTTGCAAGTTCATGTGAAAAAATATTGAGTTTGCCGCTCTTAAAATAATTCAATAAAGTTCTTCTGTACTGGCTTAATCTTTCAACAGTTTTTTCGGGTAACTTTTCCTGATTAAGAGGCATGAAATCTTCTTTAAATTTTAATATAATGCAACATTAAATATAAAATATACTATTAGTGATGCTGGAAGTTGGATGTTCGAGGCTGGAGGTTTTTCTAACTTCCAACATCCGGCTTCTAACTTCTATTTCATGTTGCTTAATAATTGATACAACGTTAGTTTTTAAAATTGAAAGTATTCATTAACTGTTCATCGATACCAGAAACTCTTCATTGGTTTGAGTGAATTTCATTTTTTCAATCAGAAATTGCATTGCTTCCATTGAAGTCATATCCGACAAATGATTTCGGAGTATCCACAATCTCTGAAGCATTTCTTTATCGAGCAACAGGTCTTCTCTCCTTGTACTTGAAGCATTAAGGTCAATTGCCGGATATATTCGTTTATTGGAAAGTTTTCTGTCGAGCTGCAATTCCATATTTCCGGTTCCTTTAAATTCTTCAAAAATAACATCGTCCATTTTTGAACCGGTTTCAGTTAATGCAGTTGAAATTATTGTAAGCGAACCGCCGTTTTCAATTTTTCTTGCAGCGCCGAAAAAGCGTTTTGGTTTGTGCAATGCATTTGAATCAACACCACCTGAAAGCACCTTGCCTGAAGCAGGGGATACTGTGTTGAAAGCTCTTGCAAGACGGGTAATAGAATCGAGCAAAATCATAACATCGTGTCCTGATTCTACGAGCCGTTTTGATTTTTCAAGAACTATATTTGCTATTTTCACGTGTCTTTCTGCAGGTTCATCAAATGTTGAAGCAATTACTTCCGCCTTTACACTTCTTTCCATGTCGGTTACTTCTTCAGGTCGTTCATCAACCAGCAATACTATAAGATATATTTCGGGGTGATTTGCGGCAACTGCGTTTGCGATTTTTTTCAATAAGGTTGTTTTTCCTGTTTTCGGCTGGGCAACGATAAGTCCTCTTTGTCCTTTGCCGATAGGAGTAAACATATCAATCAAACGTGTGCATAAGTCATCTTCAGGATGTCCTGTGAGTTTTATTTTTTCGTCGGGGAAGAGAGGTGTAAGATAATCAAATGGAATCCTGTCCCTTACAATTAATGGGTCGAGATTATTTATAAGTTCAATTTTAATAAGAGGGAAATATTTTTCACCTTCTTTTGGAGGACGAATGACACCCTTAACGGTATCGCCGGTTTTCAGTCCGAATAATTTTATCTGTGATTGCGAAACATAAATATCGTCGGGTGAATTCAGGTAATTATAATCGGAAGAACGTAGAAATCCGTATCCATCCTGCATGATTTCCAATACACCTTCGCTTGAAATAATACCTTCAAATTCGTGGTTGTTGCTTTCCTGTCGCTTTTCGTAATGTCTTTTTTGAGGATATTTTTCGAAGTTTTCTCTTTGTTGAGATTCTGTTTCGCTTGTTTCTTCTCGTAGTTCGACAGGTTTCACTTCGCTTTCATCATTTGGTTCATTAAAAAGAGGCGAACTTTCAGTTTCCCACGTTGGTTCGGTTGTTTCGGAAGCTGGGGTTTCAGGTTCGGAAGCCGGAGTTTCGTCTTTAGAATTGTCGGTAAAAATATTTTCTGCGAGAAAAGGGTCTTCCTTTTTTAAGGTTTC
>JAQUPB010000051.1 GCA_029004185.1 Bacteroidales bacterium
ATCAGCATGCATTGCCCGATACTTCAATCTGGCTCGATACTTTAAATAAAAATCAGGCGCTTGTCAGCTTATATTACAATGATTATAATTATGCCAACTATCCTGTAGTTGGTGTTACCTATTAACAAGCTCTTGAATATTGCAAATGGAGAACCGACACTGTGATGAAGGTATATGATAGAATTAAAAACAAAAAAATATTACCCAAGAAAATCGTATTTCGCCTTCCTACAAAAGAAGAATGGCAGTTTGCGGCAATAAATGATCTTTCATATCAGGAAGAACCTTATGGTTATGAAAACATAATTTCAAAGGAAAATGTTTGCAAGGTGGTTTGCAAAGAGTATATATCTTTATTTAAAAACAATACACCCGACGAACCAAAAGTATGTTCGGCTTACCACGGACAAGCAAACAGATTTAATCTGTACAATATGGCAGGTAATGTTGCTGAAATGGTAGCCGAAAAGGGCATAGCAATGGGAGGAAGTTGGAAAGATCCGCTTAATGAATGCAAAGTTATGAGCGAACAGAAATATACAAAACCTGCATTATGGCTCGGATTCAGATGCGTTTGCGATATTACTGTTGATTAGAAAATTATTAGTTTTATAATATAAAATGAACCCCGGATTTAAAAAATTCGGGGTTTCTTTTTACAGTACATTTTTACTAGCCTTTGCGTTCTCGGTGATTTCTCTGCGCTCTTTGCGTGAGATTTTAATTTATTTCACGCAAAGAACGCAAAGACCAAACACAAAGTTCGCAAAGTACAAATCGTTAAATTTCTGCTTCAATCATTACGGGGCAATGGTCGGAATGAACCGCTTCGGGAAGAATTATTGCACGTTTTAAGTTTTTTTCAAGAGTAAAACTTACCATCTGATAATCCAGCCGCCAGCCGAGATTCTTACTGCGTGCATTATGCCTGTAACTCCACCATGTGTACTGAAAGGGTTGCTGATTAAAATACCTGAATGAATCAATAAATCCGCTTTCAATAAATCCGCCAATCCATTCGCGTTCTTCGGGTAAAAATCCCGAAACGGTTGCATTTCTTATTGGGTCGTGAATGTCAATAGGCTTATGACAAATGTTGAAATCACCGCAGATGATTAATTTTTCTCTGGTCTTTTTCAGTTCATTAATATAATTCTGAAAATCACTAAGCCATTGCATTTTGAATGCCTGCCTTTCATCACCCATTGTTCCGGAGGGATGATAAACACTTATTACAGAAAAATCTTTGAAATCCGCCCTGAGCATTCTTCCTTCGATATCGTATTTTCTTACTTCCATTCCGCATTTTATATTATCTGGAGTGAGTTTTGTGAGAATGGCAACACCGCTGTAACCCTTTTTCTCGGCAGGATACCAGTAGCATTTATATCCGAGGTTTTCAAATTCGGAAACATCAAACTGGTCGGGAGTGGCTTTTATTTCCTGAAAACAAACTATGTCGGCATTAACCGATTTAAGCCAGCCGACAAGGTCTTTATTCATTGCCGCCCTTATGCCGTTGAGATTGTATGATATTATTTTTAGCATTTTTTATTTTATTTTTAATTTCATTCCTATCGAAAGAATTTTAGTTTTGCTTATATTATTGAGTTTGCATAGGTTTTCGACTGTTGTTCCGTTGTTTTTTGCAATTCGTGAAAGTGTATCGCCTGCTTTTACAATGTGGTAATTGCCACTTTTTGTATTTACTGAAGGATTTTGTTTTGTGGTTTTTTTAGCAACGCCAGATTTTGTTTTCGATGCTGTACCTGTTTTTTTTATGCTTTTATGATAGTTGCGGAACGAATTGCCGGTAAGCAATAAAGTATCTTTTATAAGAGCGTATTTATCAAAATCGATAAAAGATTTGGGGTTAAATGCTTCGCCCAGAAATCTTGTTTCAAAATGCAGATGAGGACTTGTTGCTCTGCCTGTGTGTCCTCCTAATCCAATTAAATCGCCTGCTTTTACAAATTGGTTTACTTTAACATTTATTACAGAAAGATGTCCGTACAAAGTTTCAAGTCCGTTGTAATGCCTTACTACAACAACCTTTCCATAGCCTCCGTATTTTTTAGCCATGCGAACCATTCCGTCAAAAGCACAAAATACCGAATCTTTTGTTGCGAGTTTTATGTCAACTCCGGTATGCATTTGCCTCCCTCTGTAGCCAAAAGGAGAAATAACTTTTCCTATATGCGGGAAATAAAAACAGGTATCGGGACAGAAAATTATTTTAGTTGTGTCTTTCTTATGTGATAAGTCCACCCTATATTGGCGAACATGAACATTATCCCAGTTATGATCATAAAGATAATCGGCAGGAATAAATCTTATGTCGGCAGGTTTGTACTTTATAATTGTATCTTTTGCAGTAGGACTATGTTTGTTGGGATTTGTACTCAAAATAGTATCATTTACTCTTTGCGGTTTAGCCGCATTACAAATGCAAAAAACAAGAAATATCACCATAATACTTCTTGTAGTTAAATACAATATATTGCCTTTATTGGCTTTACTCATTATTGCAAATATAAAAATTTTAATTTCCTCAAACTCTTAATTATTATTTAATATGGTTAAAAAGAGTTAATACAATAAAGAGTTTGTGTTTTAAATTTATACATTTTATTGTAATCAGCAACCCGAAACCAGTAACCGGTAATCGGTAATCAGTCAGTCACAGATTACCGGTTACTGAATACCGATAACCGTTTGTAGTTGTTTTTCTATTGACTTTTCAACAAAATACCGGAAATTGTTTATAAAACTTCTCAAATAAAAATTGAAAAATCAAACTTTAATTTTGTAAATTTGCCAATCTGAAAATTTCGGATTTGAATTTTAACAAAAATCCGAATGACCCAGATTGATAAAAAATATACAATCCGGTTAACCTAAATCAGAAAAAAGCAATGAAAACGAAGTATCTTGACTTAATCGAACAGACTTTTGACTTTCCTCAACAAGAATTCAAAGTCGTTGATAATGAGCTACGTTTCCACGATTTACCATTAATGGACATAATTAAGCAATATGGTACTCCATTGAAAATCACGTATTTACCAAAAATATCAGAACAGATACAAAAAGCCAAGAAAATGTTCAATGTAGCAATGGCGAAGTCGGATTACAACGCCGATTACTTTTATTGCTATTGTACAAAGAGTTCGCATTTTTCTCATGTGCTGGAAGAAGCGCTTCTGAATGAAATTCATATTGAGACTTCGTCGGCTTTTGATATACCTATTATTGAACGGTTGTACGAGATGGGTAAGATTGATACTGACATTTTTATCATATGTAATGGTTTCAAAAAGCCATTATACACTCAATACATAAGCGAGTTAATCAACAGTGGATTTCATAACACCATACCGATATTGGACAATAAGCGCGAACTGGACTTTTACGAAAAATCGATTAAAGTTAAATGTAAGATTGGCATCAGAATAGCGGCAGAAGAAGAACCAAACTTCCAGTTTTACACTTCTAGATTAGGAATAAGATATAATGATATTGTGGAATATTACAACGAGAGAATTAAAAACAACCCGAAGTTTGAGCTTAAGATGCTTCACTTTTTTATTAATACGGGAATAAAAGATACCGCGTATTACTGGAACGAGCTAACAAAGAGTATTAATGTTTATTGTGAACTTAAAAAAGTATGTCCTGAACTGGACTCATTTAACATAGGAGGGGGCTTTCCGATAAAGACTTCTCTTAACTTTCATTACGACTATGAATACATGGCCGAGGAAATTGTATCGCAAATTAAAAACATTTGCCAGCAGAATGATGTTCCCGAACCGCACATTTTTACCGAATTCGGAATTTACACAGTAGGTGAAAGCGGCGCAGCTCTTTATTCGATTTTAGACCAGAAACAACAAAACGACAGGGAAATGTGGGATATAATTGACAGTTCATTCATGACCAATCTGCCTGATATATGGGCGGCAAAGCAAAGGTATATTCTTTTTGCGGTCAACAACTGGGATCAGCCCTATGAAAGAGTCTTCCTCGGAGGATTAACCTGCGACAGCCAGGATTATTACAATGAAGAAGTTCATGTAAATGCTGTGTTTCTTCCTAAATTCAAAGAGAAAATACCACAATATGTCGGATTTTTTCACACCGGAGCATACCAGGAATCGCTTGGCGGCTTTGGTGGAGTTCAGCATTGTCTTCAACCTTCACCTAAACTGATAATAATAAGTAAAGATGAAAACGGCGAGCTTGAAACAAAATTATTTGCTAAGGAACAAAGCGCCACTTCAATGCTGAAACACCTTGGGTATTAGGAAGATGTTTGAGGTCTCATTAATTTCTTCAGGAATTTGAGTTTATCTTCCATAAGTTTTATTTTTTCTTTACCTGAAGAGATTTTTTCTTCAAATTCCTTTCTCAGCGGTTCGGAGCTTTTTGCACGCGATAAAAATCCTATGTTATTTTCCCAGATTGAAATTTCGCTTTTAGCGGTACTTATCTTTCCGCTAAGAATAATGCTTTCCTGTTTAATTATTTTGTAACCGTTAGGAGAACCGTAAATACTTTCAAAACGCGTTTTGAAGTTTATAAGATTTTTTTCTGAAAAATCGAGTTTGAGATTATCATAGCATTTGTTTATTGCAGCTTTAAAACGCCCATTGAGATTATCTTTTTCATTTATCGGAACGTGTCCTATTTCAATCCATTCTGCCTGAAAATCTTTTAAAATCTTCAAACATTCATCAGTTTTGGCAGGGTCGAAGGTGAAATTCTCAATTTTTTCAAGAAGTTCTTTTTTCAACTTCAGATTATTTTCCTGCCGTTCATCCATTGTTGCAAAGAAATTCGATTTGCTATTGAAAAAAGTATCGCATGATGTCCTGAATCGTTTCCATAGTTTTTCGGAATGTTTTTTAGGAACAGGACCGATTTTTTTCCATTCTTCCTGAAGTTTCAGAAATTCTTCAGTGGTTTTGCGCCACTCAGTATTGTTTTGCAATGCTTCTGCCTGAATGCAGAGTTCTATTTTTAAATTGAGGTTTTGTATTTTTTCTTCTTTGTTTTTCTGGTAAAATTCATGCCGGTTTTGAAAAAACAAATCATTTGCGGCTTTAAATCTGTTCCAGATATCTTCATTATTTTTTTTTGGTGTAAAACCGATAGTTTTCCATGCTTTCTGAATTTCACCTATTTCTTTTGCTTTTTCTTCAGTTTCTCTGGCTGAATGAAAATCCATTTCGGCAAGTAATTCAACTTTTTCGCACAGCGCAACCTTTGCAAGGTAATTTTGTTCTTTTTCTTCTTTTATTTTGTCGTAATATTCCTGACGATGCTTATTGAATTTTTTTGCCGCTTCTTTAAATCTTTCCCATATTTCATCTTTTTTGGAATTTGGCACAGGACCTATTTCACGCCATTCTTCCTGGTATTTTTCAAATTGTAAAGTGGCATTTTTTATTGAATCTTCCAGAAAGAGAGCTTCAATTTTTTCGCAAATTGCAATTTTCTTTTTAAGATTTTTTTTCTGGTCTAAATCTTTAAGTTCTTTATTGATTTTAACCTTGTCGAAAAATATTTCCACATAATAATGATATGTCTGCCACAAATCATTTGTTTCCTTGGGATGAACAGGACCTATTTCACGCCATCGTGTCTGCAGTGTTTTAAAATCATCGTAGGTTTTTTTAAGGGTTTCCTCTCTGCCGACAAGTGCTTTAAGTTCTTCAAGAATTTGTTTTTTTTCAATCAGATTTTTTTCGCGTTCTTTTTCAAATTGCTCATTCAGTAATGCTTTTTTCTCTTTGTATTTTTCAAATGAAGCTTTAAATGATTCGTGTGTGGTATCCCGAAGCGGCTGGTATTCTTCTTTTTTACCGCCCTTTTCAATAAAAATTTTTAATTCGGTTTCGTTGTCTTCTTTATAGTGCTTGTTATATGCAACTTTAATAAGACCAATTCTTGTTTTATGGGAATTTAAATCTTCTTCATTAATGAGTTTTTCAAGGATATCCACCAGCTCAACTCTTGATTTCGGTGAGATTTCTTCTTCAAATTTAAGAATTTCATCCTCATCATCATAATCAGTATCCGTTTGGGGTTCGGAAGGTTTTTGCGGCTGAATTTCTTTTTTAACTCTTGCCCTTTTTTCTTTTTTGACTTCTTCTGAACTTGCTGATTCTTTTTTTTCTTCAGCTGTACCGGTATTTTCCGGTTTTTCAGTGTTTTCTTCCTTTAAAACTTTTTTGTTTTTTCCGGAAGAAAGAGCAGTTCGCTTTTCTTTGACATCCATTTTAAATGGTTTGCTTTAGTTTTTTGTAAAATTAGAAAGATTTTGGGAAATTCGAAAATTTATATTGTTTATTTATATCTCTGATTATATTATTTTTGCTCAATTTTAAAAAATGAGATTTTCAAAAAAGATATTGTTTCTGATTGTCAACCTGGCATTGTTATCAACTTCTTATTGTCAGATAAACATTGACAGCGGATTGGTGGCATTTTATCCTTTCAATGGCAATACTGATGATTACAGTAAAAATAGAAATCATGGTGTTGTTAATGGTGCTACTTTAACTACCGACAGATTTGGAAATCCTAATAGTGCATATTATTTTAATGGTAAAAGTAATATTATAATAAAAAATATTCCTCAAATTGCTTTTAATAATCAGAATTGTTTTACGGTTTGTTTATGGATAAAAACTAATTGTTTATCAGAGGGTGATATTCTTTATAAACAAAACTATGGAATATGGAATGGTTATTTTTTAAGAATAAATAACAAAGATAAGGGTTATTCAACCTTACCCGGACATTTGAGTTTTTATACAGCAAGTGGAGCTAAGGAGGATGCATATAGCAATGATGCTCTAAATAACAATAATTGGATTTTTATTGTAGGAACATTCAATGGAATAATGAATATATCCACATTATATATTAATGGAATCAAACAAATACATATAGGGAAAAGATCGGGAAAGATATTAAATAAAGAAGATTTGATGATAGGATCAAACAGTTTATATTTAAACTTCTTTAATGGAAAAGTTGATGATATTCGCATATATAACAGGATTCTTGGGGAAGATGAAATAAAATTTCTTTATTTTACTAAGACAATTTCAATACCATATTGGGAAACATCGTGGTATAAAGTATTGCAAATAGCCGGAATTGTTATTATTATTTCAGGTATTGTGTCGGGAATATTTCTGATAATAATTTATAGAATAAAAAAAAGAAATGAACTTGACCGCAAATTAAATAATTTTATGTTTCAGGCTTTAAGCAAGCAAATGAATCCACATTTTATTTTTAATTCATTGAACTCGGTAAACAATTTTATTTTGAAAAATGAAAAACTTGAATCGAGCAGATATCTGACTAAATTTGCGAGTTTGATGAGATCAGTATTAAAAAACAGCCAACATCAACTTATTCCTATTAATGATGAAATTACTGCACTTAAATTATATATTGAGCTTGAATCACTAAGGTTTGATAATAGTTTTAATTTTACTTTAAATATTGATGAAAAGATAAATATTGATGAAAATGAAATACCACCTTTACTTATTCAGCCATATATTGAAAATTCTATTTTGCATGGACTTATACCAAAAGAAGGAGAAAAAAAGTTATCGCTGAATTTTGAAAAGAAAATAATTAAAAATAAAGAATACATTTTATGCAGTATAGAAGATAACGGTATTGGACGGAAAAAGTCGAATATGATAAAATTGAAAAAAGAAACAAAACATCAGTCATATGGAACAGCAATTAACAAACAACGCATGGAAGTGCTTAGTACAATTAAAAAAATGAATATTGAAATTAAATATATTGACATAGAAGATTCATACGGAAATGCAATAGGAACAAGAGTTGAGCTGTTAATTCCAGTAGTTTTATAAAAATTTTTTTATTAATAAAATTAAAATAAACACAAAAACAGAAATTAACGATATGTATGCCCCCGCATAGTAAAAAGGAGGCAAATAGGAAAGTTCAATGCTGTGGTTTCCTTTATCTAATAATAATCCGGTAAATCCAATATCTATCATTAATAGTGTTTCTGTTTTTCCATCTACTTTAGCCGACCATCCTTTATCGAAAGGGATTGAGAAGAAAAGCATTTTTTTTCTGTCGAGTTTTATTTCTCCTTTTATATTATTCTGACTGTATTTTTTAATAACTAATGTATCCTTTTTAAGACTTGCAATATCTTTCGCAAATTCTTCCCATGTATAATTTTTTAAAGTATCGGAAAAAGGAAAGGCAAGGAAATATTTTGTTTTTTCTGCATTTGCTGAATCTACTACAAAGGCCTTATATAAAGCAATGCACTTCTGTTGTTGTGAAAGTTTCCTGAAATCTTTCAGATTGATAAATTTATCGAATGTAAATCCTAATGGAAGTGGAGATTTATTTTTCAGGATTTTTACATCACCTATGGTTGTGACAGAATCATAATTGAAATTCAATAGTTGAGGCTTTGCAGCTTTACTTAATGAATATTTGATATTTGCAAAACTATGTAACAAAGGAACATTTGATACCCCGGGCGACCATCTGGTTTCAAATTCCTGTGTTCCTTTAACTATATCTAATTCCTGAAGAAATTTAATGTAATTTATCTGGTTAAAAGAGTGGTAAGATGGAGTTCCTTTGTAATTCTGGACTTTAGCATCGTTTATACTTTCATGAATTGCTAATCCTGAGAAAAAGTCTTTATTGACCCTGAAAAAACTTTTATCCCTGGAGTTTAAATATGCAATAGCATCGTTTGTGTAATCATTATAGCCGATTTTTTGCTTGTTTTCAAATCTTGTTATTGCCGGTCTGTCATTTATGGTTATATATGAAAAATAAGCCAATTCAATTAAAACAGCAAATACTATTATTGTTTTTATGATATTTTTAATATTCTTGAACTGAAAAAGATAAATCAAAAAAGAATATATGATTAAGAAAACAGTTGCTTTATCCCTTAAATTTTCATTAATCACTTTATCGTTCGGAAAGTAAGGATAATAAAGAAGTATCAGAAAGAAGAATAATACAGCAACAATAATTAAAAAATTAATTTTAGAGTTCTTATCAATATAATCAAATGCTTTAATGGCAAAAATTAATATTACCAGTGCAACAAGAAAAGAGAATGCCCTGTAATAATCTCCCGTAAACAACCAGAAAGAATATCTGAAAAAAGGAAATATCACAGGAATAATGAAAATGAGCAACAAAATAAAATACAATATTTTTTTCCTTTTATCTAAGAAAAGAAATACAAGAGGAAACAAAAGGAGCGCAATCAAACCACAATAAAACAAAGGGGCTTCAAGATAATTAATCCATCCTCTGAAATTACTTCCGGTTCCGATCATATCGCTTGAGAAAAATCTCATTATGGCGGTTACATTATGAACTTTTCCTTCAAAGCCAAAAACAGGTTTAGACATTAATTTGCTGAAATATGAAGCTTCACCTCCGACGCGAGGACTCTGAAGCATTTGAATTATATCGTTGATTAAAAAGAATGAGCTGATAGCTATACCTATCAATCCTAAACCAACAAGTTTTAATAACAACACGGAAAACTTATTAAACTCCCACTTATTATCTTCAAAAAAGCGAAAAAGAAAATAAATGAAAAGGAAAAGTCCGTATGCATATAAATCGAAAGGTTGTAAAATGGTTATCAGAAAAATGGCAACAGGAAACAGAAACCATTTATTATCCTGATATAACTTTTCAAATGCATAAAGTAGAAAAGCAGCGTATACTGCTTCTGTTGAAAATATTGCCCATTCTCCTCCTAAAATTATAAAGCTGGAAAATGAATATAAAATACTTCCAATAACTGCAGGAAATTCTGCGATTGATATTTTTTTTAAGAATAAATAAAAGAAAAATCCGGCAAAAAACACTTTTATTATTTCAATATAAGCCATTCCAGATGCTATATTATCTTTTCCCATAATAAAAAGTAAAGAGCTAAAAGGGTCCTGAAAGCTGAGCGGAAAAATATTTTGCCCCATGCCCTGATTAAATGACCATTTGGGCATACCTTCATTTCTCAGGTAATCGGCAATATGAACAAACTGGGGGTAATTGTAATTAATGGAATCGCTGCCGATATCTTTAAACAAATAAACTTTTTTGAAGAAAATGAAATCCTTAAAAACAATAAAAGTTATTATTGCAATTAATGAAAACAGAATAAATAACCCGTACTTCTCAAAAATAATGTCAATAATTTTGAATGATTCAATGTTATTATTTATTGACTTTTTGTGAAGTTCAGGTCTTTTTGATTTATTAAAGTTCTTTTGTTTTCCGGAACTTTTATTCTTCATTTTTAATCGAAATTTATTCTTTCTTTTTCTATAACCAAAGGACGTTTCATCACCTGAGTGTAAATTGCTCCGATGTATTCGCCTATAATTCCTATGAAAAACAATTGTATTGAAGCGAAAAAGAATATGCCTATTATCATTGAAGCAAAACCCAACGGATAATCTTTCCACAGGAAAATTTTAAGAGCCAGATATATTAATGCCATTATGAAACTCAATGTTCCCATGAGGAATCCAATGATTGTAGCAAGTCTTAATGGAACTTTTGAATGGCTTGTAATTCCCAGCATCGCCATATCAAACAATGTGTAAAAATTATTTTTTGTTATTCCTCTTTTTCTTCTTGCCTGGGTATATTCGATTTTCTTTATTTCATAACCTATTTCGCAGATAAGTCCCCTGAAATATGGGTATGGGTCATTTATTTCGCGGATAATATCAATGACTTTTTTATCATAAAGCCCAAAACCAGTAAAGTTTTTTATAAGTCCTGTTTCTGATAATCTGCCGATTAAATTATAAAACATTTTTCTAATAAAAAACATAATTTTCGATTCCCTGCTTCGTTTTTTCACACCCACCACTATTTTATATCCTTTTTCCCATTCTGAAATAAAATCCTTAATCATTTCCGGAGGTTCCTGGAAATCGCAGGGAATAAGAATTATTCCATCGCCTGTTGATTGTAGCAATCCATGATGCGGAGAACGGATATGGCCGAAATTTCTTGCGTTGACAATAACTTTAACATTTTTGTCTTTTTCGGCCATCCTTCTGAGAATGTTAACAGTATTATCTTTTGAGGCATTATCGATAAAAATATTTTCATAATCGTAATTACCAAGTTCTTCAAATATTTTTTTAATTGTCAGGCACATTGCTTCAACATTTTCTTCTTCGTTATAGCAGGGCACAACAACAGATATAAATTTATTATTATTTGTTATCATATTTTATTTATTTAAAATAAATTTCGATTCATATTCTATTGCTTCCAGTGAACTGTATTTAGGGTTAAATCCAATTTCTTTCGCTTTTTTGTTTTTTGAGAAGTATGAAACTTTGTTTCCAGTTGAATTTTTTATTAAACATTTTTCATCGATTTTATACTTTAATCCATATTTTTTCGAATAAAAATCCAGTAAATCCACTTTACTTACAGGGCTTTTGCTGTAAACATCAAATACATCGTTTATTTTATGTTTATCAATACATTTCAAAACCACAGAGAACAAATCTGTCGGATTTGAATAGTCTCTAATAATGTTTTCCTTATTGGTTTTAAATACGGTTTTATTTTTTATTGAATTAATGATTTCCGTAATTAAAAATCCGGAACTTAAATCAATAAAACGACTAAAATAAGAAAACACACGGATATCAACAATATTTAACTCTTTTAGCGCTCTGTGTTTTGCTTCGGAATTTATTTTGGCAATTGAATAATAATTTTCGGGTTTTATGTTATTTATTTCAATTGAGCAGGTTGATTTAATTTCCGCCGGTTCGCAATAATTTCCATACACTGCACCGCTGCTGAAATTAATATAAAGACATTTTTTGTTTTGCTTTAAATAAGTGATAACTAAATTATCATAATTTTCGGTTAGTTCAAGAACATCTTCTATATTGGCAGAGCGACTTATACCTATGCAATTTATGACACAATCATATTTATTATTATTGAATTCGCTGAAATTTTCGATATGAAAACCGGAACTGATATCAAGATTTTTAACAAAATCCTCAACTTTTTTTGGTGAGCGGGCAAATAAAAAGACATTATAATTATTTGACTTACTGAAATTATAAATTAATCCTTTTGCAATATGTGATGTTGCGCCTAGTATTGCAATTGTTTTATTGTTATAGTTCATTGTCTTTTTTTCTGTCTTTTTTTTCTTCATAAAGATCAATAAGCATAGATTTTTTCAACTCTTCACGGCTAAGTTTTGGATTTAAATCTTCAATGGGACTATTCACCTCCAGCTTAGGAGAAACAATTGTTTTGTTTTCTATTAACACTTCGATAATTGCAGGACCCCGGCATGAAAATATTTTATGAATATATTTTTCGTCGTTAATGTTTTTTTTATTAACAACATAATATTTTAATTCGTATGCTTTTGAAATACATTCAATATCCGGAACCATATATCCGCTGTTTTTTGTCGTTCCAACAGCATTTTTATTGAAATACAAATCCTGAAACTGAACAATCATGCCAAGTGATTTATTATTTAGAACAATTACTTTAACAGGTAAATTATACTGTTTAAGTAACATTAATGATTGTAAAGAAATATGTAATCCTCCGTCTCCGGTTATCGCTGTTATTTCTTTATTATTGCCATAGCTGAAACTTGAACCAATTGCAACCGGAATTGCATATCCCATTGGAGCCATTCCGCCACTGGTAAAAAACTTCTGATTTTGTTTTATTTTTAACATTTGCGCCGCAAACATTTGATTCTGGCCAATGTCAACAGTAAAAACCTGATCCTTTTTTGAGTATTTATTTAATAATTCCATTATTTTATATGGAATTTTATTTTCAACATATTTTTCAACTTCATTTTTCTGCGAATACTTGTTTTTGGTATTTTTTACATAATCAAGCCAGTCCTTTTTCGTTTTACATCCGGTTAACAATGAATTTATTTTTTCTAAAAAAACATTTGCATCAAGACATAATTTATAATCTCTTTTGAGACGATGATTATTAATTTCATTAACATCAATATCAACATGTATAATTTTTCCTGATCGCAGAAATCCCTTTAACAATGCACCTGTTTGCCTCGTATCCAATCTTGAACCAACAGCAATAAGCAAATCCGAATTTGACATTATGATATTTGCGGCTCTGTTACCGTATGAGCCAATCATGCCAATAAAAAGATTATTATCTTCAGGAAAAACCCCTTTGCCCATTAGAGACGTAACAACAGGAATACTATAATTTTCAGAAGTTTTCAGAAGAATTTTTTCCGCTTTTGAATTCCTGATTCCGCCGCCTGCTAAAATAAGCGGACGTTTGCTGTTCTTTATTGCATCAGCAATGGTTATTAATTTTTTAATGTCAGAATATTGTTCTTTTTTCTTGTAATAACTTACATCAAATTTCTCAAGTTGTTTTATATCAATATCTGCCCGTTGAATATCCATTGGAATATCCAATAAAACAGGACCTGGACGCCCATGCGTAGCTATATAACAACTTTTTTCCAGTTCATATTTTATTTTTTTGGGATTATCAACCAAAGCAGAATATTTTGTTATGGGTTTAACAACCGAAATGATATCTGTTTCCTGAAAGCCTTGTTGCCGTATTGGTTTGTCGTATTTATATTCGTAAGTGTTAACCTGTCCGGTTATGAATATTACCGGAACAGAATCAAAAAATGCATCACCTATTCCCGTAATAAGATTTGTGGCACCGGGTCCGCTTGTTGCAATGGCAACGCCGATTTTACCGGAGTTTCGTGAAAATCCTTCTGCCGCAAAAGAAGCTGTTTGTTCATGATATACCTGAATGAACTTTATTTTTTTACTTTTTGAAATAGAGTCAACCAAATGTGTTATAGAGCCACCGATGAAACCAAAAATATAATCGATTTCATTATCCTCGAAAAATCTTACAATATAATCTGACAATTTCATCGTACCTTATTTTATTTTACCTGTTATGAAATCACTCCCATTCATCGGTTATTATTTTGTTTGGAAGAATGTTATTATTTATAAGAAAAATTTTAAAATATTTTATCATCTCAAATGGGCCTGAAATCAGGTATGTTGAATCTATTCCATTTTGCCCAAGAAATTTGGCGATATCCAATTTCCCGTTTGAATTTTCATATATTAATTTTATTGCTAAATTTTTATTTTTAATGTTTTCCACATCTTTTTGATAAATATTATAGTTTTCATTTCTTAATCCGAAATATAATTTCGGGTTGGTAAATTCTTTGAATGATTCATCGAGAAACAATGATAAAAAAGGCGTAATGCCTGTACCACCGGCTATGAATACACAATTATTTTTATCGGGAAATTGATTGAAAAAATTTCCGAACGGCATTTTCAATGAAATTGTTTTTCCTTCATGTAATTCCTTTGCCATTCTGAGAGTATAATTGCCTTTTACCGCAAAAGTTATTCTTACATTTTCTTCAGAAGGACTTGATTGCATTGAAAAACATCTGGATTCAGGCCATGGGAAAGAAGGATCGTAAGTTTCCAGACTCAGGTGTAAAAACTGTCCGGGCGAAAAAGTAAATTTTCTGTTTTCCGTTGATTTCAATTCAACGCAATAAATATTATCAATAGGATTGGCAATGTTAACAACTTCAGCAATATATTTTTTAACTAAACTCATTTAATCGAATCAATAAATTTATCGAGAAAATCGCTTATATATTTAATCATTTCATCAGTTATTCCCGGATATGTTCCAAGAAAGAAAGTGTTGTTCATTATAAAATCCGTATTTTTCAAATGTTCGGCAATTCTGAAATTCTTTACTACAAAAGCAGGTTGTTTGGTCATGTTGCCCGCAAAAAGATTTCGCGTTTCAATGTTATTATTATTAAAATAATTAGTTAAATCATTTCTTGAAAAAGGAGAATTTTCCTTGACGCTTACAATAAATGAAAACCATGCAGGTTCGCTTTTTTCAGTAGCAACCGGCAGAATAAAATAATCCGGATATTTTGCAAAAACTTCTGAAAGTTTTTTAAAATTGCTTTTTCGTTTTATGCAGAAATCCGGTAATTTATCAATCTGAACAGAGCCGATTGCTGCCTGCATTTCTGTCATTTTTAAATTATACCCAATTTCGGAATAAACATATTTGTGATCGTATCCGACAGGCAGATTGCCGAATTGCTGTGTGAATCTTTTTCCGCATGTATTACTTTCACCACCCGCGCAATAACAATCCCTTCCCCAATCTCTGAAAGAACGTATTATCTGAGCTAATTCATCGTTATCGGTTATAACAGCACCACCTTCGCCGGTAGTTATATGGTGTGCAGGATAGAAAGAAAACGTTCCTATATGACCGAAAGTTCCTGTAAATTTATCATTGTATTTACTTCCGAATGCATCGCAATTATCTTCAATCATCCATAAATCATTTTCTTTTGCAATTTTTAAAACCTCATCAACATTGAAAGGATTTCCGAGTGTATGGGCAATAAAAATACAGCGGGTTTTTTTTGATATTGCTTTTTTCATCATTTCAACATCAATGTTGTAGGTGGGAATAGAAACATCAACAAAAACTGGAATTAAATTATTTTGTATTATCGGAGTTACGGTAAGAGGAAAACCTGCAGCAACAGCTATTACTTCATCTCCCTGTTTCAATCTTTTGTTTCCCAGTTTTTCTGAAGTTAAAGCAGATAATGCCAGTAAATTTGCCGAAGAACCAGAGTTGCACAATAAAACATTTTTAACTGAAAGAAAATCCGAAATCTTTTCTGCGAAATTTTCAGAAAATCTTCCTTCCGTCAACCAGAAATCCAAAGAAGAATCAACCAAAACCTGAATTTCTCTTTCATCAAAAACTCTTCCTGCATACATTATCCTGTCGCCATATTTATAATTCTTTTTTTCGAATTTAAGACTATAATAGTTTTTTATCAGGTCAGATATTTTTAATCTTAATGTTTTTTCGTCCATATTTAATTGGTCAATTTATTTTCGGAGATTATTTGTATATTCCTCTATCTGTTTCAGGCTAAAATCGTAAGCATTAAAATTTTTATTATCATAAAAATTTTTATACCATTCACAGGTATTATTAATGGCTTCATTCACATTAAGCAGAGGTTTCCACTTTAAATGTAAATTTGCTTTACTTATATCGAGTTGTAATAAGTTAGCTTCATGAAATTTATTGTCACTTTCAATTTTATATTCTCCTTTTCCCCATATTTTGATTAACTTTTTTACTACATTTTCAACATCAAGAGTACTTTCTTTTGTTGGTCCGAAATTCCATCCTCCACTAAATTTTATTCCTTCAGTATATAATTTTTCTCCAAGCAATAAATATCCCGAAAGAGGTTCTAGTACGTGCTGCCAGGGGCGTGTGGCTTTTGGATTTCTGATAATAATTGTTTCTTTTTTACTTATTGATTTGACGCAATCAGGAATTAATCTGTCTTCAGCCCAGTCACCGCCTCCTATTACATTGCCTGCACGGGCAGATGCAATTGCCACATTATGTGTTTTTCCGAAATTATCGGTATTAAAAAAAGAATTTCTGTAAGCGGTTGTAATTAATTCAACACAGCCCTTACTTGAGCTGTAAGGGTCAAAGCCTCCCATTGGGTCATTTTCTTTATAACCGTATATACATTCCTTATTTTCATAACATTTGTCAGATGTAACAATCACAACTGATTTAATGCTTTTTGTTTTTCTTACGGCTTCAAACAAATTGATTGTTCCCGTGATGTTGGTTTCATAAGTCAGTTTTGGTTCCAAATAAGATAATCTAACCAGGGACTGTGCTGCCAGATGAAATACAATTTCAGGTTGTGTTTCATTAAATACTTTGGTTAATTTGGCAATATCAAGCACATCGCCTTTTACATGATTAATTTTATTTTGTATTCCTAAAATATCAAATAAATTAGGATTTGTAGGAGGAGCTAAAGAATAACCGGTTACTTTTGCACCCATATTAACCAGCCATAAAGTAAGCCATGAGCCTTTAAAACCTGTATGACCGGTAATCAGAACTTTTTTATCCTTATAAACATTGTTAAAAATTGTATTCATGTAATGTTATTTATTCCAGACTTTCCATGGAGCGTTATTATTATTCCACATATTTTCAAGTTCTCTTTTATCTCTCAAGGTGTCCATTGGTTGCCAGAACCCTTCGTGTTTGAATGCAACCAACTGTTTAATTGAAGAAATTTTTTCCAAAGGTTCCCGCTCCCAGATGGTATCATCACCTTTAATAAAATCAAATATTTCAGGTTCGCAAACAAAAAAACCTCCGTTAATCCATGTTCCATCGCCTTTTGGTTTTTCCCGAAACGACGTAACAAAATTGCTTTCATTAATCGCCAAAGCCCCGAACCTGCCACCCGGTTTTACTGCAGAAATTGTCA
>JAQUPB010000052.1 GCA_029004185.1 Bacteroidales bacterium
TTACACCCGGAACATATCCGCGCGAACGCCTTATTATTCTTTCTTTTCCGTTTGCAACAAAAACAACCGAATCATCTGTTCTGTTATAAATATCCCTGTCGTAACAAAGTAATGCATCGTAAATTCCACGTAATTCATTTTTTGCATTTTCATTATCAATTATTATCGGCATATCCGAAATATTCCCACTCGTCAATACAATTACTTTTGTTTTTAATTTTTCAAACAACAAATAATGAAACGGCATATACGGCAGCATTGCTCCTATCGTTCCCAAATCATTGCTGACTTCAGCAGGAATTTTATTTTCCTTTTTTTCTTTTAAAATCACTATCGGTCTTCGCCATGAAGTAAGAGAAACTTCTTCTTCTTTACTTAATTCAACAAATTCTTTTAATGAATTCAAACCGGAAAACATAACGGCAAAAGGTTTATTGTCGCGTTCTTTTAATGTTCTTAATCTTTTTACAGCATCACCGTTTAAAGCATTGCATGCAATATGAAATCCACCAAGACCTTTAATTGCAACAATTTTTCCATTATCAATCAGTTCTGCAGTCTTCTCGAGTATTAGATTAAAATCCGAAATAATTTTATCATTATGAATCAACTCATATTTTGGACCGCAATTATTGCAAGCTACCGGTTGTGCATGAAACCTTCTGTCGGAAACATCTGTATATTCCTTTTTGCAAACTTCACACATTTTAAAACTATCCATTGTAGTTTTTTCCCTGTCGTAAGGTAAATCCTTAATAATGGTAAAACGAGGACCGCAATTTGTACAATTAATAAAAGGATAGCTTACTCTGTGCTTCTGATTTTTTAAATCTTCAATGCATTCATCACAAACTGCAATGTCAGGACTTATATCTGTAATTTCCTCCGAAATATTATGACTTCTTATTATTTCGAAATTTTGGAAATTTTCAAATTCCGATTTTTCAATTTCAATGTCTGAAATATTCGAAGCTTTCGGTGCTTCGGTTTTTAATAACTGCAAAAAATTTTTTATTTTTTCTTCGCAGCCTTCAATTTTTATATAAACGCCGTCATTTCTGTTTTCAACCCAACCTTTTAAACCAAGATTTGACGCTATTCTGTATACAAATGGCCTAAAACCCACTCCCTGAACGAGTCCGGTAATATGTAGTAATCGTGATATGTTTTTATCTTCAGGCAAAGTAAGTATTTTGTTTAAATGTTTTAGGTAAATCTCTTAATGTTAGAAATACAATATTTATAAAGCCCTACAAATGTAGAATGTTATAATTAAGTAAAAAAAATCTTTTAAAAAACTTGTTATTATTTCTTTGTTTTTTACTTTTGTTAAATTATTAACAGCATAATTAAAATAATTACAAATTTCATAATTAACATGTAAATTCAGGAGTTTTCAAATAACATTGACCTGAAACCAATGCATTCGTTTTTTTAGAGTTTATTATTAAAAAAAATAAAATATGGCAGACACGAAATTAACCGGTATCTATTTTCAAAGTGCAATAAAAGGAAATGAAGATACCGTGAATTTTACCGAAGTTGCAGCTTATATAAAGAAATATAATAATGTTGCTGCTATCTGGAACGCTGATGAGGTTTCATTAGCTGATGCAAATAATGTTGCTGCAAAAATAAAAGAGAAAAACATAAAAAGGTTTGTAATTGCAGGCGACAAACCCGGAATGGAAAAAAGTTTTTTCACAAAAGCAATGGTTAATGCCGGAAATAAAGCTGAAGATGTAATTATTGCTTCGTTTAGGGAACATGGTGCAATCAGAAATGCTGACACCAACCGCGCCAAAGCTATCCTTGCATGTGCAGTAAATGCAGTACCTTTTGAAGAGGCAACACAAACAGCAGAAGTTCCGGTAAATCCTAATACGCTGGTTATCGGCGGAGGAATAGCAGGAATTCAGGCATCTCTTGAAATAGCCGATGCAGGACAAAAAGTTTTCCTTGTTGAAAAAACCGGTACTATTGGCGGACATATGGCGATGTTTGATAAAACATTCCCTACTCTTGACTGCGCTGCTTGTATCCTAACTCCAAAAATGGTTGAAATAGGACAACATTCCAATATTGAACTGATGACATATTGCGAAGTCAAAGATGTGAAAGGAACTCCCGGCAACTTCACCGTAAAAATATTAAAGAAAGCAAGAAGAGTTGATTTGAAAACCTGCATAGGATGCGGCACTTGTACTGAAAAATGTCCGGGAACTGCTCCAAGTGAATTTGATGCAGGCACTGCAATGCGAAAAGCCATTTACATTCCTTTTCCGCAGGCAGTTCCAAACAAATATTTGATTGACGGCGAAAGCTGTACATACGTAAAAAGCGGCAAATGCAAGGTTTGCGTTAAAGTATGCCCTGTTCCCGATTGCATAAATCTGGATGAAAAAGATGAAGAAGTTGAAATTAATGTTGGTAATATTATTGTAGCAACAGGATTTAAAATATTCGATGCAAAACGTGCAGAACAATTTGGATACGGCAAATTACCGAATGTTGTCACATCACTTGAATTCGAAAGACTGGTTAACGCCGCAGGACCCACAGGCGGAAATATAGTTTACAGAAGTCAGGATAAAAGAAACAACTGGGTTTTTAAAGGCGATGCCGACATTCCTAAAAGTGTTGCAATAATACATTGTATAGGAAGCCGCGATGAAAACTATAATAAGTATTGCTCAAAAGTATGTTGTATGTATTCATTAAAACTCGCACATCTTGTTGTTGAAAAACTTCCCGATGCAAAAGTTTTTGAATATTTCATCGACATGCGTGCATTCGGGAAAGGATATGAAGAATTTTATGAAAGAATCAAACACGAAGGTGTAAGCATAATCCGCGGAAGAACTGCAAAAATTGAAGAAAAGAATAATAAATTAATGTTACGCGGTGAAGACATTCTGGGAAACAAATTAATTGAGCAGGAAATAGACATGGCAATACTTGCAGTTGGTCTCGAACCTCGTGAAGATTCAGCTAATCTGTCAAAAATGCTCGGAATTTCACAAACCGAAGACGGATGGTTTATGGAAGCAAATTATATTAGTAATCCCGTAAACACATTTACCGGCGGAATATCAATAGCCGGTGTTTGTCAGGGACCAAAAGACATACCCGACACAGTAGCTCAGGCATCTGCTGCTGCTTCACGTGTTTTACAAAACATAGTAAGAGGTAAAATAAATAAGAGTGTTAAAGATTTATCACTTGAAGAAATCGAATCACAAGTTAACAAATTAGCATAACGGAGGAAATATTTATGAGTCAAAAAGTAGATCCGGAATTAACGGCAAAAATTGAAAAATTCGGTAAAGGCACATGGAACGAATGTTTCCATTGCGGCAACTGCACTGCAATATGCCCGTTGACAGAACAGGGTTTTTTGTTTCCGAGAAAAGGATACAGAGCCATTCAGATGGGACTTAAAGACACGATTGCAGGCAGCGTTGAACCATGGCTTTGTTACTACTGCGGCGATTGTTCAAAAACATGCCCCAGAAATGCAAACCCCGGTGAAACAATGATGGTGCTAAGAAGATACCTCACGTCTGTTTACGACTGGACAGGGCTTGCAAGAAGAATTTACACATCAAAAATGTTTGAAATCGGAGCAATAGTTTTTATTGCAATTGCTGTTTTACTTCTTTATGTGAGTTTTACTTTTTTCCCTTCAGGCGAAGGAAACTGGATTGGACAAGACGGCGGAGTATTAATAAATAAAATAGCCCCTTGGAAAAGAATTCATCTCGGCGATTGGATTATGGCAGGAACTCTTGCTTTTATTCTTATTTCAAATGTTTTTAATATGTGGCTGAAAATAATTTTCAAAGATAAATCCGTAAAAATACCTTTTACCGCATATATAACAGAAGTATTCGATTTTGCATGGAACTTCATAACACAAAAAAGATTTAACAAATGCGATGGCACTAAAACATACTGGTTCCTGCATCTGTTTTTAATGTTAAGTTATGTTGTTTTATTCACAATGATTGTATTTTTCCTAGAATGGTTCCAGACAGATACGGTTCATCCTATCTGGCATCCACAGCGGCTTTTAGGCTACATAGCAACAGTAGGATTATTTGTCGGAATAATTTATTTTATAAACAACAGAATAAAAAAAGCAAAAGAAAACAGTAAATATTCACATTACACCGACTGGACTTTTTTAGTTCTTTTATTCTTAACAACACTGACAGGTATTATGCTTCATTTCTTCAGAATATCAGGAATGCCTGTTGCAACTTACGTGACATATCTTATTCATTTGATGTGCCTGGTGCCAATGTTGACTATTGAAGTGCCTTTCTCAAAATGGTCGCATCTTGCATATCGTCCTGTTGCTGTTTATTTCGCAAACCTAAAAAAAGCAGCATACAAAAAAAACTTAGTAAAATAAAAACCTATATAAAAAGTTAAAAAATGGAAAAATCAAGAATAGGTGTATATGTTTGCTGGTGCGGAACCAACATCGCAAAAATGGTGGATGTTGAAAACGTAGCAGAGGAAATGGGTAAACTTCCCAATGTTGTAGTTTCAAAAAATTACAAATACATGTGTTCCGACCCGGGGCAAGACCTTATCGTGAAAGACATAAAAGAACATAATCTGAATCGCGTTGTTGTCGCAGCATGTTCACCGCGAATACATGAACTCACTTTCAGAAAAGCATTGCAAAAAGCAGGAATCAATCCTTATCTTTTTGAAATGGCAAACATACGCGAACAGGATTCATGGGTTCATACCGACAGAACTGAAGCTACAAAAAAAGCCAAAGCGCTTATTGCAGCTGCAATAAACCGTGTTAATTTTCATGAACCTCTAGATGCACGCACGGTTGATATCAATCCCAGCACATTGGTTATTGGCGGCGGTATTGCAGGTATTTCGGCAGCTCTCGAAATTGCCGATTCGGGCAAAACTGTTTTTCTTGTTGAAAAAACCAACAAACTCGGCGGCAACACCGCAAATGTTGACCTCACTTTTCCATATATGCTGAGTGCACAGCAAATGCTTTTACCTTTGATAAAAAGGGTTCAGAATAATAAGAACATACAATTATTTCTGGAAACTGAAATTAAAGAAATTTTCGGCTATATCGGAAATTTCGAAACAACAATAACTCCTAAAAATAATAAGGAAACGAAACTTAGTTTCGGAAATATAATTGTTGCCACAGGCTTAAGAACATTTGAAGCAAGAAAGGTTGCAAATTACGGTTACGGCTCATTATCAAATGTAATTACTTCAAGCGAATTTGAAAAAATGCTGATGAACGGCAGGATTTTAAAGAATGACGGCAGCGAACCAAAAAATGTTGCAATAATACATTGCGTTGGCAGCAGAAATAAAGATTATCACGAATACTGCTCAAGAACATGTTGTATGACAGCTTTAAAATATGCAAATCAGGTAAGGTCAGCATTACCGAAATCAAATATTTTTGAAATATATGCCGACATGAGAGCAATGGGAAAAGGATGTGAAGAATTATATGCTGAAACATCAAGAAGAAAAGTTATGTTCTTAATGTTCGACCAGCAAAATGAATTGCCAAAAATCAGAAAAGCAAAACAAGGTGAAGGAAGTGATTTGGTAATTGAGATGAATGAAAAATTATCGGGTGAAGCAATTGAAGTTCCTGCCGATATGGTAATTCTTATGACAGCGATGGAAGCACACGATAACGCAAAAGAAATATCCCATGCAGTTGGAATCAGCATGTGCGGAAATGCCTTCTTTATTGAGAAACATCCGAAATTGGATCCGGTTGCAACAACTACAAACGGTGTTTATATTGTCGGCAGTTGTCAGGGACCCAAAGATATTTCCGATTCAATTTGTCAGGCAAGAGCAGCAGCAGCACGAATACTCGGAACTATTGCAAAAGGCTCGGCTAATGTTGAAGTTACTACCGCTTGCGTAAATGAAGACCTTTGCTGCGGCTGTCAGACATGCATTAAAGTTTGTCCTTATACCGCTATCGGTTTTAATGAAGAAAAGAAAGTTTCGGTTGTCAATGAAATATTATGCAAAGGATGCGGAACATGCGGCTCTGCTTGTCCAACAGGAGCTATCAGAAGCAGGCATTTTACCGACCAGCAGATAATGTCACAGATAGAAGGAATTATGTCTATGTCTTTATCATTAGAACAATAGATAATTAACAAATAACAATTAACGAATAACAATTAACAAATACCAAAATGAGCAACAATCCGATAATAGTATCTTTTCTCTGCAACTGGTGTTCGTACACCGGTGCTGATTTAGCGGGAACGTCGAGAATGAAATATTCCCCAAACACACGAACTATCCGTGTTATGTGTTCGGGAAGAGTTGACCCTACTTTCGTTCTCAAAGCTTTCAAAGAAGGAGCTGACGGAGTTTTAATCTGCGGCTGCCATCCGGGCGATTGCCACTACCACGAAGGCAATTACAAATGTCTGAGAAGATATTATCTTTTGCAGAAATACATAAAACAAATGGGAATTGAAGAGAAACGACTTAAACTAGAATGGATAAGTGCCAGCGAAGGTAAGCAATTTGCAGAACTTATTAACTCTTTCACTGAAACCATCAGAAGTTTAGGTCCAAGCAAAATAAAAAAAGAAATTGAAACATTTATTTAATAAGGAGGAAATAAAATGGCAGATCAAAAGCCTAAAATAAAACTTGCAGTATATTGGGGAGCGGCATGCGGCGGTTGTTGCGTTTCCGTTCTCGATGTGCATGAAGCACTTTTCACTGTCGTTGAACATGCCGATCTGGTATTCTGGCCTATCGCCCTCGACTTTAAAGTTAAGGACGTTGAAGCAATGCCTGATGGGAATATTGACGTTACTTTGTTTAACGGAGCTGTCCGCAACAGCGAAAATGAACATATGGCAAAACTTTTGAGAAAGAAAACAAAAGTTCTTGTTGCTTATGGTTCATGTGCTCATATGGGCGGTATCCCTGGACTTGCAAACTTCTCCGGAAAAAGTGAAATTTTCAGAAGGTCATATTTCGACAGCGAATCAACAAAAAATCCAGATAAAGTATTACCGCAAACAAAATATAAAATTCCCGAAGGCGAGCTTACACTTCCCGAATTTTATGAAGATGTAAAAACTTTAGATCAGGTTGTTGATGTGGATTATTATCTTCCCGGCTGCCCTCCGCAAACTGAACGGCTTGTTGAAGTTTTTATGGCTATTGTTACCGGAGCTCAGCTACCACCGAAAGGTTCTGTTGTTGGCGCAAGAGACAAATCACAATGTGATGAATGTGAAAGAAAAAAATCTGACAATAAACTCATAAAGAAATTTTATCGCCCGTGGCAAATTAAAGATGATGGCGAAACATGTTTCCTTGAACAGGGTGTGATTTGCATGGGTCCATCAACAAGATGCGGCTGCGGAGTACGTTGCATTAAAGGCAATGCTCCTTGCAGGGGTTGTTACGGACCATCATCCGAAGCAAAAGACCCCGGAGCAAAAATGATGTCGGCAATTGCTACTATGATTGACGCAAAAGATGATGCCGAAATAGAAAAAATAATTGAAGACATTGATGACCCGGCAGGAACTTTTTATCGATTTAGTTTGCCTAGTGCTATAATTCGTAAGAAAATCTCATAAAATAAAAATTTAGGATTAAGGATTTAAGATTTAGGATTTATAAATGAACAAGGAAGAATTAAAAAAAAGAACAAAAGATTTTGCTTTAAGAGTCTTTAGGTTTATTGCGACTTTGCAAAGCAATAAATCCAATGACGTGATTTTTTATCAATTGCTAAAATCATCTTCATCCGTTGCTGCAAATTACAGGGCAGTTTGTAGAGGAAAATCAAGTGCAGATTTTCTGAATAAATTAAAAGTTGTAGATGAAGAAGCTGACGAAAGTTTATTCTGGCTTGAATTTATTAATGAATTGGAATTAAAATGCGACAAGAGAGAATTAAATCTTCTTATAAAAGAAGCAAATGAATTAGTTGCGATTTTTTCTTCAGCAATAAGAACAATAAAATCAAAAAATCCTAATTCCAAAATCCTAAATCCTAATTAAAAAAATAATTTTAATAATTATAAATAATAAAAATAATGAAAAGATACACTATAGATCCAATAACCCGTTTAGAAGGTCATGGTAAAATTGAAATCTTCACCACCGACGAAGGCGATGTTGAAAATGTTTATTTTCAGGTTCCCGAATTAAGAGGATTTGAAAAATTTATTGAAGGTCGTGCCGTTGAAGAAGTTCCCCAGATAGTTACGAAAATCTGCGGTGTTTGTCCGGGCTGCCATCACATGGCTTCAGGAAAAGCTGTTGATGCTGTTTTCGGTGTACAGCCTACTTCCGCAGCAAAAAAAATCAGGGAATTATTTTACATGGCTCATTATGTTCACAGCCACATTGCACATTTCTATGCTCTTGCCGCTCCCGACTTTGTTGTTGGTCCAACCGCACCCGCCGCCGAACGCAACGTTCTCGGTGTTATCGGAAAAGTCGGCGTCGAAATAGGAACCGAAGTTATTAAACAACGCCGTTTAGCACAGGAAATCCAGGCATTACTCGGAGGTCATCAAACACACGTTATGCTTAACGTTCCCGGTGGTGTTAGAAAAGGATTGAAGGAAGAAGAAAGAAAAGACATTGAACAAAAAGCAAAAGGTTTTATTGAATTTGCAAAATTCTCTTTGAAAATCTTCGCAGATGTTGTTCTTGCAAATACTACTTATGTTGATATTATTCTTAACGGTCCTTATAAACTTAATTTATATTCAATGGGACTTGTTGATGCAAACAACAAAGTTAATTTCTACGATGGTAAAGTTCGTGTTGTTGACCAGGAAGGAAAAGAACATTGCAAATATTCGCCAAACGAATACCGCGATTTTGTTGAGGAAAGAGTTGAACCATGGACATACCTTAAATTTCCGTATCTTAAAAAGATAGGTTGGAAAGGTTTTGTTGAAGGAAAAGATTCTGGTGTTTATCATGCAACACCGCTTGCACGTTTAAATGTTGCAGATGGAATGGCAACTCCTCTTGCACAGGTTGAATATGATAAAATGTACAAAACCCTTGGCGGCAAGCCGGTTCACAACACTCTTGCAATGCACTGGGCTCGTCTTGTTGAATTATTATATTCTGCCGAAAGATGTCTTGAATTAGCACAAGACCCTGAAATTACAAGTAAAGACCTCATTGCAAAACTCGGCGATATCCCCGGTGAAGGCGTTGGTATTGTTGAAGCACAACGCGGAACTTTAACTCATCATTACTGGACCGACAAAAAAGGAATCGTAACAAAAGCAAATATAATTGTAGGAACTACCAATAACAACGCTGCAATTACAATGTCAATAAAAAAAGCAGCTCAAGGCTTAATCAAAAAAGGCGTTACCGTTGATGATGGAATTCTGAACATGGTTGAAATGGCTTTCCGCGCTTACGACCCGTGTTTCTCCTGTGCAACTCACAGCTTGCCCGGAGAAATGCCGATGATTGTTAACTTCAGAAATCTGAAAGGCGAAATAATTAGGACTATAAAAAGAAATTAGAGTCTGAAGACGGAAGACCGAAGACAGGAGTTGAAAGTGTTTTTTTAATACATTTAAAAACTTAAAACGTGCTGAATAAAATAGTCAGTGCGTTTTTTATTTTAATGAAATTGTTTTACTTTTACTATTGAAAATTTAACTTTTATAACTCATGCAAAAAATTAAAATAATTTCAATTGCCGCTACAGTTTTATTGACTGTTGCAACTGTCTTTTCCCAAACAGCCGAAAACGCATTAATAACTGCCGTAAAAAATAATATTCTCACAAGTGCGGAAGAATTACTCAAAGCCGGAGAAAATGTAAACTGCAAAGATTCATTGGAAAATACACCACTGTCATGGGCTGCAGTAAACGGAAATATTGAAATGGTAAAATTGCTGGTGCAAAACAAAGCAAACGTGAATGCACTGAATAACAAAAACAATACACCTCTTATTTTATCCATAACACCGGAGGTTTCAAAATATCTTCTGGAGAATGGAGCAAAAATAAACTATCAGAATTATGCCGGAAGCACTGCATTGATAGTTTGTATGCAAAACAATAAAATTGAAATCGCAAATCTGTTAATTGACAAGGGTGCAGATGTAAATATCATCAATGTTCAGGGCGATGCTCCTCTAAGCATTTCAATAAACATGTCGGTTAAAGGAAGAGAAAATGACATTATAAACCTCATAAAAAAATTAATTGACAAAGGCGCTGCTGTTGATGCCAAGGATAATGTAGGATACACGCCGCTTATGTCGGCAATAGTTGCCCGCAGGGATGAAATTGCAATTATACTCATTTCAAAAGGAGCAAATGTGAATTACAAAAATACGATGAACTACACTCCGCTCATGCTTGCCGCACTTGATAACCGCGTTGAAGTTGCAAAAGCGCTTGTTGCAAAAGGAGCAGACTTAAATGCAAAAGGTTATTATGACAGTACTCCGCTCATTATGGCAAGTTACAGCAACAGTATTGAAGTAGTAAAACTTCTGATAGAGAAAAAAGCAAATGTAAATGCAAAAACAACAAACGGCAAAACAGCGCTTAAATTCGCCAAGGAAAAAAACCTTAAAGAAATCATAGACATGCTTATAAAAGCGGGAGGAACGGAATAGTTTTCAGTTTTTAGTTTTCAGTTTATAGTTATTTAGTGCGAGTTTGAAAAGTCCCGCAACATTTATGCACTGAAAAAGTCCCCTTCAGGGGATTTAGTGGCAAAAGAAGTAGTTTTTGCATTTTAAAAAAAAATCATGTAGGTTTGTTATTATTTTATAAATCCCAAATATTTCAGAATATGAAAAAGTTATTTCTTCTAATTGCAGTGCTTATGCTCGGCACAGCATCCGTGAAATCACAGAATCAAAACTTATCGACGCTTGGCGACAGTGCATTCGAAGCCGGAAATTTCAAGCTCGCAAAAAAGTTTTTACAGCGCGACATAAAAAAAGACACGATAATAAACTCGAGGTATTACACACTTGCGGCAATATTTTCATTATTTAACATGCCTGATTCTTCTTTCTTTTACCTTAAAAAATATATGAAGAAGCCGGTGATTCCCGAAATGATACTTAGCGACCCTGACTTTTACAACTTAAGAAAAGACAAGAAGTGGCTTCCGATAAGAAACATACTTGCGCAACAATACCTTTCTAATAATCCCAACCTCGAGAAAGAGCCGACAATTGAACTCATAGATATGAATGCATCAAATATGGCTTTTAACAAAGTAATTGAGAATTCGAAGAAAACATTCGGAAAAAGTTCAAAGCAGGTGGATTCTCTAAATAGATTGAAAAGTGAAATAAATTTTACTTTGCAGAAAAGATTCATGGAAATTCTTGATAAAACAGGTTGGCCAAAAATATCAGAAGCCGGAAATCTTGCTTCCCAAAGCGCCTTCCAGATTTTCGAAAACTCCGACCTTATAACACAAAAAAATTACATTTCTCTTCTAAAAAATGCTGTTGACAACAAGGAAGCACCTGCGTTGCATTATGCTATCATTTTCGATAAAATTGCCGTTGCCGAAAACAGAAAACAAAGCTACGGCACACAAACCAAATTTAACGAAAAAACGAAGAAAGATGAAGTATATCCTATTGAAGATGAAAAAAATGTTGATAAAAGAAGAAAAGAGCTCGGACTCGGGCCACTGTCTGAATATTTAATCGAATTCGGAATAAGATATAAACTGCCTATTAAATAAATTGTTCAGAAAAAAAATATTTTTATTATCTTTGCATGGTTTTCAAAAACAACATTTTATCCGTAAATCCGGTGCGGATTTTACAAATTAGTACATCGGACTAATAATTAAAACTACTGTTATGAGAAAACATTTTACTATTTTAATTACAGCTTGCTTTTGCCTGATTCTTTCGGGTTTTTCACTAAAATGCTTTGCTTATGGAGATGACGTTATTGTTGACCCTAATGCAAGCAGGTTTTATTCAAATGCAAGAGTTTCTGTGGCTTACGACGGAACAATTTACTACGCCAGGATTTTTTCATTAAGCAAATACGGACCTGTACAAAACTGGGAAATTCAGAGATCAACAAATGGCGGTGTTAGTTTTGAAATCTTTATGGGAGGCGGTTTAAGCGGAAGCAGTAAATGCGTTGCCATAGATATTGTTGCTGCAGGAAATAATGTTACAGATTTTCGTTTGTTTTTTGCCCGTTCTTATATAGATACTACAAGCAAGGACAATACATTATATATGAGTAAAATTACTGCAGCCGGCGGAAGTACGGTGATTGTGAGCGAAACATACAATTATACTGCAAGAGGATGGTCAAGTTTAAGCCTCGCTACTGACGGCAGAGAAAAAAACAAATACTCAGATCCATATTCAATATCACTCGCTGCAGTTAAAGCAGCAGGATACGACTCAATTATTGTATGGACAGACAATGTGGGCGGAACAAACTTGAAGCGTGTAGGAGTTGCAAAGACAGCTTACTTTTACAAAAACGTAAGCATTGCAACGGGTTCAACATCACCTATGACAAGTTCATGGGGAAGGCTCGGCATTGCATGGGATACTTATAACGATATCTCTGATACTTATGGAAGCATACACCTGAAATTTCTATATCCCGATAACGGAACCAGCCCGGTATTTACAGGTCCATACCTCATAGGTAACGACACTTTAAGTTACCGCAATCCATGCGTCATAATATCTCAGGATACTGCTGGAGGTACTGCCCCTGGAGACGCAGATATGAGAGTAATGGTAATGTATGAATACAACAATATCACAAATTCTGTTATTGATGCACGCGTTTGCGACAGTATAATTGCCAAAGCACCTGACTTCAGCATTAATACAGTTACTGTTGCCATAGGAGCTGGCGACAACCAATATCCGCACGGTGTTTTCGACCCAGTTTGGGATAATTTTCTGATTACTTATTATAACACAACTGCAAATACATTATCTTATTCAATAAAATCACTGGCTTCAGCACCTGGCGAAGCAGCCGGATTAATCAAAGCAAACTACCGCGATGCATCAACAGCATCACCCGTGCCTATTTGTCCGCGTGTTGACATTGATGTAGCCCAAATACAGGGAGTTTTTGGATGGAATGATAATTATTTAAGCATGTTCGATACTGAACTTTCTACCGTTTCAATAAAGGAAGCAACAGTTACGGGAATTGAAAACCTTAAAATGTTTCCGAATCCTGCAAACAGTTCAGTAAATATTAAATTCACTGCAAATGAATCGCAGCAGTTTAATATTACAATTTCTGATTTAACAGGCAGAGTATTTTATAATCAGTCTGCAACTGTGGTTGGCGGCGAAAATAATTTTTCAGTTGACCTGAATCATATATCAGCAGGTAATTATATCGTTTCCCTCAGAGGAGAATCAATAAATTCAAATTTAAAACTGATTGTTACAAAATAAATTTCAAATTTTTATCTGAGATTAAACCTAACAGGACTTATAAACCTGTTAGGTTTTTTTAATTATATTTGTAATCTGACAAATTAAAAATCACAAACATGAAAAAACTAATAATTCTTCTCACTGCAATATTTGTGCAATTTACAATTGCAAAAGCACAGGAAACTAAAATAGAGGAAGCAAAAGTTCCTAAAGACATCTTACAAACTTTTAAAGAAAAATATCCCACTGCAACTTCGGCAAAATGGACTAAAACAAAAAAAACATATAATGTGTACTTTAAAATCGGCAAGTATAAATGTTTTACGGCTTATAATACTGCCGATGGAAAATGCGACGGCGCATCAATTGCCATGAGTTTCGATAATCTTCCTGATGCAGTTAAAGAAGGTTTTAAAAAATGCGAATTCAAAGACTGCCCCGTAAGGGATGTAATGGAATCATCAACTAATATGGAAACGTTGTATTATCTTTATCTGAAATGCGATAAAGAAAACAAACCTTATGTTGCCTTCACTCCTGCCGGAGAAATGAAAAAATAAGCAAAAACGTTTGTGGTTTAAAATGTTTGTGGTTTGTAGTTAATAAATCAGTATTCAAAGTTCAATGTTCTAAGTTAAAATCATAAAAATGTTGCGTCCTAAAATATTTACTTTTTTTAACTTATGCCTTTTGCCTTTTGCCTTTTGCCTTGTTTCTTTTGCCTTATGCCTTTTCTCTTCTCCTTCTTTTTCACAAAACACAGATGACAGTCCAAGTAAAGATGAGCAGCTTGCGGCACAATATTACCAAAACAAAGAGTACGACAAAGCTGTAGAATTATATTCAAAACTTTTTAACAAAAATTCTGCTTTTTATTATCAGCCGTATCTTGATTGTTTTATAGAACTTATGGATTTCGACAAAGCCGAAAAACTTATAAAAAAACAAATAAAGCAAAATCCCGAATCACCGAAATATAAAGTCGACCTCGGATTTATTTATAAACTTCAGAAAGAAAACAAGAAATCGGAAAAGCAGTTCGAAAGCTCAATTGATGAACTAACAGCCAATCAACAACAGGTGCTTGAACTCGGAAGTGCCTTCGAAAATAAACTTGAATTTGATTTCGCAATAAAAACATATCTCAAAGGAAGAAAATTACTGAAAGGATATTGCCCGTTTTTCATTGAACTCGCAAATGTTTATGGAAAAATAAATAATTTCTCTTCGATGTTTGGTGAATATCTCGATGCAATTGAAACCAATCCCGAATATCTTGAGCAAATCCAGGCTGTTTTCCAAAGTATTATTGCCAACGACCAGGATAATAAGAAAACTGAAATCCTAAAAAACCTTATCATTACCAAATCACAGAAAAATCCCGAAAACCTTGTTTTATCTGAAATGCTTGTCTGGCTTGCAATTCAACTCCGCGATTTCGAATCGGCCTTCATACAGGCAAAAGCAATTGACAAAAGATTTAAAGAAGACGGGCACAGACTGATTGAAGTGGCAAAAATATTTTCGGATAATGAAAATTACGAAACCGCTATAAAATCATATCAATATGTCATAAACAAAGGAAAAGATAATCCTTATTTTATTACAGCAAAGATTTTTCTGGCAAACGTCATGATGCTGAAGATTACAACAAAAAGAAACTATACAACCGAAGAATTAAAAGAACTCGAAAAAGTTTATACATCAACTATTGAAGAACTCGGGAAAAATCCTAACACCATTTACCTGCTGAAAGATTATGCACACCTTGAAGCATTTTATTTAAACAATACCGACACGGCGATAAGTATTCTCACTGAAGCCATTGATATTTCAGGCAATTCACAACAGGCAAAAGCGCAATGCAAAATTGAACTTGCTGACATTTATTTGTTAACCGGAGAAATATGGGAAGCTACATTGCTGTATTCGCAGGTTGAAAAAGCACTGAAGAACGACCCGCTCGGACACCTTGCAAAATTCAAAAACGCAAAATTATCTTTTTACAGGGGCGATTTCATATGGGCACAGGCACAACTCGATATTCTTAAAGCCGCTACTTCAAAATTAATTTCAAACGATGCCATTGAACTTTCATTGTTAATTGGCGACAATATTGATGCCGACAGTAACTATGCTCCTCTCCTTCTATATGCAAGAGCCGATTTATCTGCTTTTCAAAATAAGTATGATGATGCACAAAAAACACTCGATTCAATTCTTACATTTTTCAAAGACCATCCGATAGTTGATGATGCAGTTTATAAAAAAGCAGAATTATATTTTGCAGTGGGCAACTATAAAGATGCCGCAGAATTATTCAAAAAAGTTAATGACGAATACGGAAATGACATCCGTGGCGACGATGCCCTTTTCAAACTTGCTGAAATAAATGAAAAATTCCTTAAAGATACCACGAAAGCAAAAGAACTTTACCAGGAACTACTCACAAAATATCCCGGAAGCATTTATGTTGTCGAAGCACGTAAAAGATTCAGGACTTTGAGGGGCGATGTTGTTAATTAATTTAGTTGCTGGTTGTCGGTTGTCAGAGTATTATGCATTATGGTTAAATTGCTAAATTGTTATATTGCTTAGTTGTTGTTTTAAAACTATACACATTATTGATTTTTATTTAACAATTTAACAATTTGACAATTTAATTTACTTTTATAGCATAAATCCAAAAACCATGAAACATATATTAACATTTTTCGGCATTTTGATTTTTATTATGAATGCCAATTTGCATGCTATAAATTATTATGTCAGCGGTACCGGAAAGGATTATTATGACGGGCTATCCCCTTCAACTGCTTTTTTAACCATACAAACTGCTTCAGACCATACATACCCCGGAGATACGGTTTTTGTGATGAATGGAACTTATACAAACACTAACTGTCCAACCTGTGATGTGGTTAATATTACACGTTCCGGTTCGCCTTCGGCATGGATAGTATATACGGCTTATCCGGGGCATCACCCCATAATACATTTCAACGGCTGGCAGGCATTTGACATATATGGTTCTTCTTATATTGTGATAAGCGGCTTTGAAATAATTGGAAATACCGCCAACATGGATTCGGTGACAGCTTATGCCGAAAGAAATAATGGAAACAACCCGCTGACATCAGGAAACGGAATAAGCGCACAGACTAACCCGAACGGAACGATATATCCGCATCACATCCGCATATGCAATAACATAATTCATGATTGCTGCGGAGGTGGCATAGGGACAGGAAATGCCGATTACGTAACTATCGAAGACAACATTGTTTATAACAATGCATGGTATTCATGTTACGATTGCAGCGGCATTTCAGTTGGCTGGTGCTCAACTTTCGATAACAATACCAGCACTTATAAAATTATTGTCCGCAGGAATTTGTGTTATAACAATAAAAATGAAATACCTGCAATTCAGGGCGGCGGCATTACAGATGGTGAAGGCATCATCATAGACATACAAGACGGAACCGCAGGAGGCGTACCGCCATATAACGGACGAATACTTGTGGAAAATAATATATGCTTCAACAACGGAGGAGATGGAATTACATGTTTCAGAACAAATCATGTGGATGTCATAAATAACACCTGTTATCTGAATGACCAGTCTGCCTCAATAAACAGGGGACAGATTGCGCCAAACCAAACAAATAATACAACCATACTTAATAATATTCTTTATGCTCCTGCAAGCAAAAATGTAATGTTCAATTATTCCAATTCCAACCTTTCCGTTGATTA
>JAQUPB010000053.1 GCA_029004185.1 Bacteroidales bacterium
TCTTGATATGTTTTCAGGAGGAGCTTTCAGCAACGCTTCAATTTTTGCGCTTGGAATTATGCCCTATATCTCCGCATCTATTATTGTTCAGTTACTCGGAATAGCTATTCCGTATTTTCAGAAACTTCAGAAGGAAGGCGAAAGCGGCAGAAAAAAAATAAACCAGATTACCAGATTACTCACTATTGCCGTTACTGCAGCTCAGGCACCGGCTTACATTACTAATTTAGTGTACCAGCTTCCCAGTGAAGCAATAACCCCATTTGACCCTAATGTTGCTACTCCGCCGGTTTTCTTCTGGGTATCAACAGTAATAATACTTGTGGCAGGAACAATATTTGTAATGTGGCTTGGTGAAAGGATAACAGATAAAGGACTGGGAAACGGAATTTCTTTGATAATTATGATAGGTATTATAGCACGATTGCCATTTGCAATGGCAGCTGAATTTGTATCAAGACTTGAAGAACAGGGAGGAGGCATGGTGATTTTACTTTTAGAGCTCGTTTTGGTTGTGATGGTTATCATAGGTGTAATATTGCTTGTGCAGGGGACGAGAAGAATTCCCGTGCAGTTTGCAAAAAGAATTGTGGGCAACAAACAATATGGCGGAGCCAGACAATATATCCCTCTTAAAGTAAATGCAGCAGGCGTAATGCCTATAATTTTCGCACAGGCAATAATGTTTATTCCCATTACTCTTGCCGGTTTTGCAAAATCAGACAGGGTGAGCGGCTTTGTCGCTGCCTTTGCTGACTTTACCGGTTTCTGGTATAATCTTACGTTCGGCATAATGGTAGTTTTGTTTACATATTTTTATACGGCCATTACCATAAATCCAACACAAATGGCCGACGACATGAAAAAGAACGGCGGCTTTATTCCGGGAATAAAACCCGGCAGAAAAACCGCTGAATTTATTGATAGTGTCATGTCAAGAATAACATTGCCAGGTGCAATATTTCTTGCTATGGTGGCAATTCTCCCTTCAATTGCAAACCTTATGGGCATCAACAGCCAGTTTGCTCAGTTTTATGGGGGAACAACTTTGCTGATTCTTGTGGGCGTGGTTCTTGATACATTACAACAAGTAGAAAGCCATTTGCTGATGAGGCATTATGACGGACTTATGAAATCAGGCAGAATTAAAGGAAGAAGTTCATTGAGCATGACAGGTTAATTAATTCAGTGAACAAATAATGATATATTATAAATCAGAAGAAGAAATAGAGTTAATAAAAATAAGTTCTTTACTTGTTGGAAAAACGTTGGCAGAAGTGGCGAAAATTATTAAGCCCGGCATAAAAACAATATTTCTCGATACGATTGCAGAAGAATTTATAAGAGATAATAATGCAATACCGGCTTTTAAGAATTACAGGAGTTATCCGAATACTTTATGTATTTCTGTTAATGCTGAAGTTGTTCACGGAATACCCGGAGACAGGGAAATTAAAGATGGCGACATTGTTTCGGTCGATTGCGGAGTTATGAAAAGCGGTTATTTTGGCGATTCGGCATTTACTTTCGCAGTCGGAGTTGCTGATGAAAAAGTTGTCGGATTGCTCAGAGCAACAAAAAAAGCTTTGTACCTCGGTATAGAAAAGGCAAGGATTGGAAACAGGATAGGTGACATAAGCGCCGAAATCCAATCGTATTGCGAAAGTAATGGTTATTCGGTGGTCAGGGAACTCGTTGGACATGGAGTAGGAAAAAAATTACATGAAGAACCGGAAGTTCCGAATTATGGCAAGAGGGGTAGAGGAATTAAAATTCACGAAGGACTCGTGATTGCCATTGAGCCGATGATTAACATGGGTAGAAAAGAAGTAATAAGATTGCAGGACGGATGGACAATAACAACTGCCGATGGTATGCCTTCAGCGCATTTTGAACATACTATTGCAGTTAAAAAAGATAAAACGGAGATATTATCTTGTTTTGAGGAAATTGAGAAAACAGATAATGTTTATTTAACAAAAATATAAATGAGTGTTCTTTTGTTTACTGAAATAAAATCAAGAGTAATCGAAAATCAATACGTAAAATAAGTAGACAAACGGATTCTAAATAAATTATAAATGTCAAAACAGGCAGTTATAGCAATAGACGGAACAGTGCTCGAATCACTGGGTAATGCTATGTTCAGGGTTGAACTTGAAAACGGACACATTATCATTGCTCATATTTCGGGAAAAATGAGAATGCATTACATTAAAATATTACCAGGCGACAAAGTGAGAATTGAAATGTCGCCTTATGATTTAACAAAAGGAAGAATTACGTTCCGATATAAATAAATTAGGATTAAGGATTTAAGATTTGGGATTTATTAAAAAGTAAAAAATTATAAAAAATAAAATTAAAAAAATGAAAGTCAGAGTTTCAATAAAAAAGAGAACGGATGATTGCAAGATAGTACGCAGGAAAGGGCGACTGTATATTATTAATAAAAAAAATCCGAAATTCAAACAAAGACAAAAATAACTATTTAAAACATAAAAGTATATGGCAAGAATAGCAGGGGTAGATTTACCTAAAAATAAAATAGGCGAAATAGGTTTGACTTATATATACGGTATTGCAAGAAGTTCAGCAAGGAGAATTTTACGTGAAGCAGGTGTTGACATTAATAAAAAAGTACAGGACTGGACAGATGCAGAACAAACAAAAATCCGTAATGTGATTACTGATAAATATAAAGTTGAAGGTGTTTTGCGTTCGGAAGTTCAGCTGAATATCAAGCGTCTTGTTGATATTAATTGCTACAGGGGTATTCGCCATAAGAGTGGTTTGCCTGTGAGGGGACAAAGCACAAAGAATAATGCCCGAACAAGAAAAGGAAGGAAAAAAACAGTTGCCAATAAAAAGAAAGCAACTAAGAAATAAATTGTAAAAATTAAGGAATAATAATAAATCATATGGCAAAAGTAGTTACCAAAGCTGCAAAGAAAAGGGTTGTAAGGGTTGATGAATACGGACAAGCTCATATCTTTGCATCATTCAATAATGTTATCATAACATTAACTAACAACGAAGGCAGTGTTGTTTCATGGTCATCAGCAGGCAAAATGGGCTTTAAGGGTTCAAAGAAAAATACACCTTATGCGGCGCAGACAGCATCGCAGGATTGCGCAAAAGTAGCTTATGATATGGGATTGCGCAAAGTCAAGGTTTTTGTTAAGGGTCCCGGCTCAGGAAGGGAATCGGCAATAAGAACATTAAACGCTGCAGGCATTGAAGTTACCGAAATAGTTGACGTAACTCCTCTGCCGCACAACGGCTGCCGTCCTCCAAAAAGAAGAAGAGTATAAAAACAGTATTAATAAAAATATTTTAATAATAATATGGCAAGATACATAGGTCCAAAATCAAGAATTGCACGAAAATTCCACGAACCGATTTACGGTGCTGATAAATATTTTGAAAAAAAGAATTATCCACCCGGACAACACGGCGTAGCAAAGAAAAAAAGAAAAATGTCGGAATACGGAACCCAGCTGCAGGAAAAACAAAAAGTAAAATATACTTACGGTATTTTGGAAAAGCAGTTCGAAAATACTTTTAATAAAGCATCACATAAGAAGGGTATTACAGGTGAGAACTTATTGAAATTAATTGAAGCACGTCTTGATAATGTTGTATACAGACTTGGTATAGCACCGAGCAGAAGCGCTGCACGACAACTCGTTTCTCACAAACATATCGTTGTTAACGGAAAAGTTGTTAATGTTCCTTCTTATACTCTGAAACCTGGATATACTGTTGGGGTGAGAGAAAAATCAAAATCACTTGAAACAATTACCGATTCTGTTTCGGAAAACAGCAGTAAATATTCGTGGCTCGAATGGGATGGCGAGAAAATGAGCGGGACTTTTGTGAATTATCCCGATAGGGAACAAATTCCTGAAAATATAAAAGAACAGCTTATTGTGGAATTGTATTCCAAGTAAATATTTAAATAAAAATTTATATAATATAAAAAATTATGGCAATATTAAATTTTCAAAAACCGGATAAAGTAATAATGCTCGAATCGAATGACATCAAAGGTACGTTTGAATTCAGACCATTGGAACCTGGTTATGGTATTACAGTTGGAAATGCCCTGAGACGAATTTTGTTGTCTTCACTGGAAGGATTTGCTATTACTTCAGTAAGAATAGATGGTGTTGACCACGAATTTTCGACCGTCAAAGGAATAACTGAAGATGTTACTGAAATAATGCTGAATCTTAAACAAATAAGATTTAAACGCACAGTTGATACTGTCAGTAATGAAAAAGCAGTATTTACTTTTGCCGGACAAAACATCATTACAGCAGGAGACATTGGTAAATTTCTTAATAACTTTAAAGTGTTGAACCCTGAACAGATTATTTGCAATATGGATTCTTCTGTTAAAGTTAACTTTGAAATATTAATTGATAAGGGACGCGGTTATGTGCCTTCTGAAGAAAACAAACCAAGCAATGCACCTTTCGGAACAATACCTGTTGATTCTATTTTTACACCTATTAAGAATGTAAAATATTCAATAGAAGATTACCGTGTTGAACAAAAAACCGACTATGAAAAGCTTGTTTTCGAAATTACTACCGACGGCTCCATTACCCCAAAAGATGCACTTAAAGAAGCAGCAAAAATACTTATATATCATTTCATGTTGTTCTCTGATGAAAAGATAACTCTTGATTCACAGGAAAAATCAGCAACCGAAGAATTCGATGAAACATCATTGCATATGCGTCAGCTGCTGAAAACAAAACTTGTTGACCTCGACCTTTCAGTTAGAGCTTTGAATTGCCTTAAAGCCGCCGACGTTGAAACTCTCGGCGATTTGGTTACTTTTAATAAAAACGATTTACTGAAATTCAGAAATTTCGGAAAAAAATCACTCACTGAACTCGAAGACCTCGTTCGCAACAAAGGATTGTCGTTCGGAATGAATATATCAAAATATAAACTTGACAAAGAATAAAAAGAGTTTGTAGTTTGTGGTTTGTAGTTTTCACAACTTCACCACTTCACTACTTCACAAATTATAATAAATAAAATGAGACACGGAAAAAAAGTAAATCACCTGGGCAGAACTTCCACACACAGAAAAGCGATGTTGTCGAACATGGCAGCATCACTGATTTTACACAAGAGAATAAAAACCACAATTGCAAAAGCAAAGTCGTTGAGAAAATATATCGAACCTCTTATTACAAAATCAAAGACTGATTCAACTCATTCGCGAAGAATTGTGTTCAGCTACCTTCAGAGCAAAGAAGCAGTTACTACTTTGTTCAGGGATGTTGCAATAAAAGTTGCCGACAGACCTGGCGGATATACACGAATATTAAAAACAGGCGCGCGTCTTGGCGATGCCGCCGAAATGTGCATCATGGAACTTGTTGACTATAACGAAAATCTTCTTGCAGCAAAACAGGAAAAAAAGAAAACAGCCAGAACAAGAAGGGGAGGAGCTAAAGCAAAAGCAACCCCAACTGCCAATGCAGAAGTTGCCGAACAACCCGAAGCAAAAACTGCCGAAGAAGAAGTAAGGGATGCAAACAAGGAAGAAACTACTGAGGAAAATAAACCCAAGGAAGAAGATAAAAAAGATAAGAAAAAAGAATAAAAATCTTTAGGAAATTAGCCACAGATTCACAGATTACAAAAAGAGTTTATAATCTGTGAATCTGTGGCGTTTTATTTATGCTGATTTTGAAATGCCAGTTTAAATGAATATGCCTTGTATGATATTTCATACAAAATGTCCGGAATATCATACAAGATGTCTGAAATATCGGACACGTATTCAGCAATTCCGGTAGCAATTGGGATATTTTGGGCATGTGAGGCAGGAGACTTTGTAGAATGAAGCAATTTTAAGCTAAATAATGTTATTGGCATTTATTATATCCTAAAAACCAGTTTGTTTATAAATTATCTCCCAATTGTTAATAATTTCTCATTTCTTAATTCAACTTTCTTTTTACTATTTTGTTTTTTTTAATATTTTTGAGCAATTAAAAATATTTTCATTCTTTTATTAATTTATGAGGATACTGAAATTTTTTCTCATCCCCTTAATGTTTTTTTGTTTTGCTTTATTCTCTAAAGCGCAATCTCCAAATGATTTAATTGATGAAAGCAACATCAATCTGAAATTTCTTGAACATCTCGTTAAACTCGAAATTGACAGCGTGAGGCAGTCGAAGCGGCTTAATGCATTGCTTAATGATTCTATACTGTATCTTGCGGCAAGCGATCAGGTGAATTATCTTGACGAGAAAAGAAAGTTGAGTCATTTCCAGCCCGAAAATAAGGAAAAGAAATCCCCGCAGAACAGGATTGAATTTTATGGAGGGAAGTATTACATCACAGGAGAAAATGCAATTTTGATTTACATTAATACTCCGACAACTTATAAGCATGAAAAAAAGAAGGGAATAAATACAACACATGTGATTTCCACATATAAACAGGCAGCTCTTGATATTATGATCGGATGGGTTAATTCGCCCGGGCATTATGCAAACATAGTAACCAAAGAATATAAAATTACGGGTGTTGCCTTATCATTTGACAGCAAAGAAAATGTTATACGCGGAGTACAGGTTTTTGGCGGGGTTGATGATACGTACAGTTATAAGGAAAATTCCACGATGTTTCCATATGCGGGCAAAGCTTCCTATGAAGATATTTATTACAAACCAAAGAAAAATATACCGAAGAAGCACAAAAAGCATGCATGGAATCTAAAAGCTGCCGACAACTCCGAAGACTGCCAGAACTGTAAATATGCGGGTTTATATTGGTTTAACTGTAAAATTGCCTTGGAAAAAGATTCGATATTTATTTATTTCAAAGATCCTTCTTTAATAAGCCGCCTTGTTGTTGACAACAAAGACGGATTTGCACTTGAATTTGTGAATTTCAAACATATGTATTCATGCGATTTGCAGGATAATAAAGTAATTCCTTCAAGAGAAAACGGCTTATGCATTTTTAACGGAAAGGTTTCGGTGCCTGTGTACAGCAAGGATATTCTCGATAAAATTGATGTTAAGAAAATTCAAACTAAAAAGGGAAAGTCAAAAGAAAAATGGACGAAAATATTTCTGTGCAAAACACCGCAGACTTTACTTGATGAAAAAAATGAAATAAACATACTTATAATAAAAGACAGAAAAGTCTGCGACATTATTCCTACTCAGCAAATTTGCGGTCAGCTGTGGTCGCCGAAAGGTGAAACATTGAAATACATGTACAATGCTTATGATGAAAATTCAACAGGTAAGTACAAGCCGGTTGTTAAAACATTGAATAAAACTTTTATAGCGGTATTTGAAAAAAACAAATATTACTTCGACGAAAGCAGTCTCATGCCTTTGTTCGATACGATAAGGGAATTCAATTATGAGGTCATAAATGCCGAGGTTGATGCGTATGCAAGCGTTGAGGGAACGCATGAAAGGAACGAACAGTTGTTTAATTCACGTGCATCGGAATTAATATCCACTCTTGAAAAAAACCAGGATACAGTTATTTCGCTTAAAGTTGTTGCAAAAGAAAACTGGGAAAAGATGATGAAACAGATAAAAGGTACAGAATATGAATTCCTGAAAGATAAAGATACAACAGAAATAAGAAAATATGTGAATGAGCATTCGGATGAGATGGAGCCGATTCTTGCAGAACAGCGCTATGCTTATCTGAAGCTTACCTTAAGAACTAAAGTAAATGAAAATAATATTGATGAAATTGCACTTGCCGATTATCAGAAAATAATTTCCTCGAAAGATAAAATGGGTAAGGATATTTGCCTGCCGTGTTTTAAAAAAGCCGAAATAATTCAGTTGTTTCTATACGACAGATATCCGGGAAGCCCCAAGAAAGACCTCATTGATGCAAACCTTACCGTGCCTGACGATCCGAGATTATATAATCTGCAGTTCAACAAGGTGATGTTCGATTATATGTTTGCGCAAAATAAAATCAGCGATGATTCATTATGGTTCTGGCTGAAAAAAATGTATGACCAGAAAACCAATGATGCGAAAATAAATTATAATTACAAGGCATTCCTATTTAATAACAGGGAAAACGAAGAATATGCGAAGTTTTTGTCACAGGATTTTATTTCCGATTTATTATCAAAATCGGAAACACTTAAAGCAGATTCGAACAACATAAAAAACCTCATGCTTCTTTTTCATTTTTCGAAAGCAAGCGATGCATATAATAAAACTCCCGATAAACTTAAGAATATAGAGGGTTCGCTTGAGTATATTTATAAATATTATGAAAACAGGGAAGAGAACGATGAAACTTTTTTATCGCTGGCAAAGTTTTTTGTGATGTTTGATAAATTCAATTATTCGCTGTATTACCTTGATAAAATGATTAACCGGGAAGAACCAAATCATATTGCTATTACATTTTACTTAAAAATAAAATATATCCTTTCCGATAAAAATGACAGGAATGAAATTCTGCAGATGATAATTGATTCCGAAGAAATACTTACCGATACCGAATGGTGCAATATGTTTATTGGTCCGTGCAATATCAATACACAGATATTTAGTAATGAGACACTGCGAAGAATGTATTGCGAAAAATGCAGGGAAAAGAATCAATGAATAAATAATAATGAATAATGCATTAACGCTGTTTTATGTTATTTTTGTTTGATTATTAATTATTCATTATTAATTAAAAAATCTTGGCGCTGTTTATAAAGCTATACGAAGAAAATCCCGAAACGAGGCAGGTTCGCAAAATCGTAGAATGTCTGCAGGATGGCGGTATTATAATTTATCCAACCGACACGGTTTATGGTATGGGCTGCGATATTTTCAAACGCAAAGCCATTGAAAGAATTGCACAAATAAAAGGTGTAAGACCTGAGAAAGCAAATTTTTCTTTTATCTGTTATGATTTGAGCCATATTTCAGATTATACATGGCAACTGAGCACACCTATGTATAAACTCCTGAAAAAAGCACTGCCCGGACCGTTTACGTTCATTTTAAATGCAAGCAATAAGGTGCCTGCAATTTTCGAATCAAAGAAAAAAACCGTCGGCATTCGTATTCCCGATAATAACATTATACTGAGCATTGTTAAGGAACTCGGCAATCCAATACTGACAACATCTATCCATGATGAAGATGAAGTCATAGAATATTCAACCGACCCCGAATTGATTTACGAAAAATACAAGGACATTGTGGATATTGTTATTGATGGTGGTTATGGAAGTATTGTCGCTTCAACTATTGTTGACTGCACAAAAGATGAACCTATACTAATACGCCAGGGCAAGGGGAATCTTGATGAGATGATTTGAGATTTGAAGTTTGAGATTTGAAATTTGAAAATAGAAGTTAGAATAAATAAGAAACATATTTAACTTTAAACTTCAAACTTTAAACTATTCTTAATCCCCCTTAATTACTTTTCCTTTTCCGCTTGGATGTTTGATATTTATTAAGGTTGGATTTCCGAAGTAATAAAGGTTTCCGTTCCCTGTGAAATCGCCGCCTATGCTATTTTTTCCATAGACAAAAAAATCACCAGAGCATCTGTGATTTATGACTGTGTTGTTGGCAATAAGATTGCGGCAATCAATAAATGCATTGCCGGCAGCATACATGTAATTTTCGTCAACAGAGCCGTCAATTATTACATCCTGTGCCCCTGTGTGCATTCTGATAAAACTTTTCTTTGTGTTGATTGTTAATTTAATCGAACCCGATGAATTCCATCCGTCAATTCTGAATGAATCGGGAGTGGCTATTGTATTTGTTGTAGTAATATATCCACTGTTGCGGCATTCAATATATGATACGCATTTGATGTTGAGATAAACATTCACCGGCTTTTTAAAGCTTCTCACCCAATTGCATTTATTGTCGTTGGTTATGGTTAAGTTGTTGTTGCTTGTTTCGGTTTTTATGTTTGATAAAAGATTTTCTCCGGCTTCAACAATTATTTTATTAACGGTATCCTGCGTTAAAATAAGATTTATGTTATCATAAACTTTTACCGAATAAAAATCACCTGCCTCTCTGCTTTCCTTAACAATGCTTCCGGTTCCTTTAAAACAATCACACCGGTTTTCTTTTTTACAGGAAAGAAAAAACGTAAATAAAAATAAAATTAATAATAAGCTTTTTCCTTTTGACATTATTATTTATTCATTATTAATTATTCATTTTTTTTGTAAGCGTCAACAATTTTCACAACAAGTTTATGTCGTACAATATCTTTATCGTTCATATAAATAAAATCAATGCCTTCAATACCCTTCAGTATTTTTGCAGCCTGCACGAGTCCCGATGTTTCGTTTTTTGGCAGGTCAATTTGTGTGATATCGCCGGTAACAAAAAATTTGGAATTTTTCCCCATTCGGGTGATAAACATTTTTATCTGCTTTTCGGTTGAATTTTGTGCTTCATCGAGTATTGCAACCGCATTGTCAAGAGTTCGTCCTCGCATGTATGCAAGCGGGGCAATTTGTATTGTTCCGTCTTCGATGTATTTGGCAAGTCTTTCGGGTGGCAGCATATCTCTAAGGGCATCGTAAAGAGGCTGGAGATACGGGTCGAGTTTATCGCGTATATCACCGGGAAGGAAACCCAGTTTTTCTCCTGCTTCAACGGCAGGGCGTGTTAAAATGATTTTTTTGATTTCCTTATTTTTCAATGCTCTCACTGCTAATGCAACGGCCGTATATGTTTTTCCTGTACCTGCGGGACCTATTGAAAAAATCAAATCGTTTTTTTCGTAACTTGTTACCATTCTTTGCTGATTCACTGAACGGGCTTTAACGCATATTCCGTTATTTCCATGAACAAGAATCGAGTCGTCTTTGCTCTTGGCGGATGGTTTGTAATTATCATCAATCATTTCAGCCAAATCGTTTTCTGTTATTTTTCCGAATTTTTCGTAATGCTCAACCATGAGCTCTATCTTGGCAACCAGCCTGGTAGTTTCCCTTTCATTACCAATAATTTTGACGATATTATTACGTGCTATGATTTTTAATTGTGGAAAATTCTTTTTCAGTAATTCGAGATTGCAATCATTAACTCCATAAAGGTCGAGAGGATTTATATCTTCAATAACAAATGTTTTTTCGTTCATAAGCGGTTTTATAAGTTGAATAAGTAAAAATAAATCAGTAAAGTTAAAAAATCATTTAAATTTTATTAATTTTGAACATTGCAAAATAAAGAAAATTTACCGAATTAACGGGTTTTGATTTTAAGAATATAAATGGCAATAATTACATTAACAACTGACTGGGGATTGAAGGATTTTTATGTCGGAGCTTTTAAGGGCTTGATAATTTCAAAATGCCCCGGAGCAATAATTGTTGATATATCAAATGAAATTCCATCTTTTGATATTCTGAAAGCATCATTTGTTTTGAAAAACAGCTACGGTAATTTTCCGAAAGGAACGATTCATGTTGTTGACATAAACAAATGGCACGAAAGAAACAAAGATTTTTCATTTATTGCTGTTTTAAAAAATGGCAGTTATTTTATAGGCAGGGACAACGGCTTATTTTCTCTTGCTTTCGAGTCGCTTCCTGAAACTATTGTTCAAATACATGCTGATATTGAGGAAGACCAATATAGTTTAAACATCAGGGATTTGTATGTAAAAGTTATCAGCCATATTTTCCGGGGTAAACCGCTTGAGGAACTCGGCAATAAAAAGAACAACTGGTTTGAAATGAAAAACCTTCAGCCATTGATAGACGAGAATGTTCTGATTGGAAGCATAATATACGTTGATTCATATGGTAATGCAATAACCAACATAGCCAGAAATCTTTTTAACGAAGTAGGCAAGGGGAGACAATACAAAATAATTTTTAAAAGAGAAGGTTATTACGATATTAATAAAATAAGTAAAAATTATCACGACATCGAAACGGGCGACCGGCTTGCATTATTCAATTCATCCGATTATCTCGAAATTGCAATTAATGAAGGCAATGCATCAAGCCTGATTGATTTGAAATATAATGAAACTATAAGGATAGAATTTTATTAATTAAAAAGTCGTAAGTCTATAGTCATAAGTACGCTGAACTCTGAACAAAAGAAGAAGGCATAAGGCATAAGGCATAAGGCATAAGGCATAAGGCATAAGGAAATCAACTAACAACTAATATAAAATAAGAAATGTACACATTGTTAAAGAAAGAAATAAATTCATTTTTTGGTTCGCTTACCGGATATATTGTGATAATAGTTTTTTTATTGATAAACGGGCTTTTTCTCTGGGTTTTTCCGATGGATATGAATGTTTTCGACAGCGGTTGGGCGGGACTTGATAGCTTTTTCATGCTTGCCCCGTGGGTTTTTTTATTTTTAATTCCCGCAATCACCATGCGCTTGTTTGCCGATGAAAAAAAATCGGGAACAATAGAACTTTTGCTTACAAAACCGTTAACCGATATGCAGATTGTTTTTGCAAAATATTTTGCCGGTTTTATTCTCGTATTTCTTTCGCTGATTCCGACTCTGATATATTTTATTTCGATTTATTATCTTGCGAGTCCCGTTGGAAATGTTGATATTGGCGGAACATGGGGCTCGTACATCGGATTGCTTTTTCTCGGTTCGGGCTTTGTGGCAATAGGTTTGTTTTCGTCTTCAATTACCGACAACCAGATAGTGTCATTTATTGTTTCGGTTTTCCTTTGCGGATTTATATATATGGGATTTGATTTTATTTATTCATTTAACTTATTTGGCAAAATTGATTTGCTTATAAGAAATATGGGCATAAGCGCACATTATTCCTCAATGAGCAGAGGAGTGATTGATACCAGAGATGTTTTGTATTTTCTGAGTTTGATAACAATATTTTTGTTGCTTGCTAAAACTTCGATACAAAGCAGGAAGTGGTAAATTTTGATAAAAGTTAATGGTTAATTGTTAATAGTTAATTGGAGTTTACATATAAAGTTAATTGATTACAAATAAAACCTGAAAGGGTTTAATGTTAATAACCCCGTGCTTTAGAACGGGGTAAAGAAATGACAGCGAGCTCGGCGTCGCAAGCAGTAAATTATTAAATGTTAAAATATATAATGCGACGCAAGGTAAAGGGTATATAAATAGATACCAGAAAAAAATAAAAATATAAAAGTCTTAAGCTATACAATACAAATAGAAGTTTTTTTAACAATTAAACAATTTAGCAATTAAACAATGAAATTTAATTTTAAAAAGAATAAAAAGGAAAATATTCCGGCAGAAACTGATAATCCTATTTCTAAAGACATCAGCAAGAGGAGGGGAGTGCGGAAGCAAAATATCCGCGAATTTGTTTTGGGCTTGATTTTTATTATTCTTTTGAACTTTATTGGTTCATATGTTTATTACCGTCTTGACCTTACTTCCGAAAAAAGATATACTTTGTCGCAATCAACAAAAGATTTACTGAAAAATCTTAATGACGTTGTATATTTTAAAATATATCTTGAAGGAGATTTTCCTGCAAGTTTCAAGAGATTGAGAAATGAAACACGTGAAATGCTTGACGAATTCAGGGCATATTCAAATAATATAGAATACGAATTTGTTGACCCTCTTGAAAATATAGATAATAAAAATAAAAAAGAGGTAATAAGGCAGTTAATGGAAAAAGGGCTTGTGCCCACACAAATTCAGGTTAAGGAAGGAAACGGAACTGCCACAAAAATAATTTTTCCGTGTGCTTCGGTTATATACAAAAACAGGGAATTGCCATTACAGTTATTAAAAACCCAAATTAATGTTCCTTCTTCGGAAATATTAAATAATTCCGTACAGGCTCTTGAATACGAGATTTCGAATGTTTTAAGAAAACACACTCTTATATTTAAACAAAAAGTAGGGTTTATTGAAGGACATGGTGAACTTGATTCATTGCTTGTTGATGATATTGCAAAAAGTTTATCCGAATATTATACTGTTAACAGAATTGGGATAAACGGCAGATTAAAAAGTTTGAAAAATTTCAAGGCAATAATTATTGCAAAACCCGATTCGGTTTTCAGCGATAAGGATAAATTTATTGTTGACCAGTTTATAATGAATGGCGGAAAAGTGCTTTGGCTCGTTGACAGGGTTTATGCCAATATGGACAGTTTGCGTAATACGAGCGAAACAATTGGTTTTCCTTTGGATCTTAATCTTGATGACCAGCTCTTTAAATATGGAGTGAGAATAAATACAAATTTAATACAGGATTTGTATTGCATGAAAATTCCTCTGGTTACAGGATTCATTGGAAAGCAGCCACAAATGAGCTTTATGCCATGGTATTATTTTCCGCTTATTGCACCTTCTACAAATCATCCTGTCGTGAATAATTTGAATGTTATTAAATTTGAATTTGCAAGTACAATTGATACAATAAATGTTCCCGATATTAAAAAAACCATTTTGCTCACTTCCTCGAAATTTTCAAGAGCCATAAATGCACCTGCACGCATAAGTCTTGAAATGATGAAGAAAAACCCTGATGAAATTAATTTCAATAGTCCTTATCAAACTGTTGCCGTTTTGCTTGAAGGAAAATTCACATCGGTTTTTAAAAACAGGCTGCCTGCTGTAATCATGGAAGACAAGGAGATTGCCTTCAAAGAAAAAAGTCCATTAAATAAAATGATTATAATATCAGACGGTGATGTTATTAAAAGTCAAATCGGCGTTGAAAACGGTGTTCCTTATGCTTATCCGCTGGGTTACGACAGATATACGAATGCTACTTTCGGTAATAAGAATTTTATAATGAATGTGATGAATTACCTCTGTGATGACTCCGGACTTATATCCATTCGTGCAAGAGAGCTTAAAATGAGGCTTCTTGATATAGCAAAAATCGAAAAGCAGAAAGTAAAATGGCAGATAATTAATTTATGTCTGCCTGTTATACTTGTGTTGATTTTCGGGCTTTTGCAAAATATACTCAGGAGAAGAAAATATACTTTGTAAAAATAAATTCTAAATAATTATGAGAAAAAGCAGGTTCGGGGTTATAACAGTTGTTGTTTTACTGTTGATAGCATTGTATTTTGTAATTGTCAAAACAAAATCAACATTAAGTAAAAAGGAAACAGAGTTTGCTGTCAAAGACACTTCCGCCATTGTTAAGGTTTTTCTTGCAAACAAAGTGGGCGACCAGGTTACACTTGAAAAAAACAGTCAGGGCGAATGGAAAATCAACGGGAAGTACAAAGCCAGAAATGATATGGTGAATACACTGCTGGCAACAATCCGCGATATTCAAATTCTGGCGCCTCTTTCAAAGAGTGCGCATAATAATATTGTTAAGCTAATGGCTGCTTCATCAACAAAAGTTGAAATTTATGTGAAATCATACCGCATAAGGTTGTTTAAAAATAAAATCAGGTGGTTTCCATATGTAAAACTCGAAAAGGTATACTATATAGGCGTACCTACGCAAGATAAACTCGGAACGTATATGCTTATTGAAGGGGCGAAAACTCCATGTATAACATATATTCCGGGATTCAACGGTTTTTTATCAACCAGATATACTGCTCATGCTAATGAATGGCGCGACAGAACAATTTTTAGATATCTTGTAGGCGAAATAAAATCAATAAAAATAGAACCACAGGATGAGAAAGAATCATTTGAGATTATTAATGCAGGAAGAAGAAAATTTCAGCTCAAATCAATCTCCGGCAATCAAATTATAAATTATACGGATACAACAAAAATGCTTGATTATTTGACGAACTTTTATAAAGTTGGTTTTGAATTTTTTACCGATGGGATGAATAAAAAAGAAATTGATTCAATTATTAAAACAAAACCGTATTACAAGATTTCTGTTACCGATATAAATGGAAAAGTCAACGAAGTTAGGACATACAGGAGAATAGCTCCTATTGGATATTTGGATATGTGGGGTAACCCTCAGGAATATGATGTTGATAAGCTGTATGCATTGATAAACAAAGGAGACGACTTCGTGGTAATTCAGTATTACTCTTTTGACAAGATTTTCAGGAAATTAACATACTTCAAAGCCAATGATGACGCGGGAAATAGAGCAAAAAATTAATTAAATTAACAAAATATCAACACGACTTTCAGCAAGGATATTTTATACATATATTTGTCGGTTTCCTAAATGTAATAATCTAAAAAAAATAAAGATGAATTTTATAGTTTCAAGTACGCTCTTGTTGAAAAACCTCCAGGCGTTAAGCGGTGTGATAGGTTCTAACAACACTTTACCTATCCTTGATAGTTT
>JAQUPB010000054.1:0-11398 GCA_029004185.1 Bacteroidales bacterium
TTATAAAATTCCATATTTGCTGTTCGTCCGCCTTCGGCTTCAATAACACCTGCAACATAGTAATTGATATCAATATTATTTATAAGAAGTAAGTTTTTTTCATCAATTACCGAAATTTCCAGGTCATCATCAAACATTAATTCTTTGCTTTCGGGGCGGAGGGATTTGATTCTGAAATTATTCATGAATCCCCTTTTTCTCATGTAAATTTTTTCAAATACACCTATGGTATTGTTTTTTGATGTGAGCTTAATGGATTTATTTTCTACGGAAATGAATAATGTATCGGCTTTTTTTAGGTCATAAACTTTATTGGTATCAGAAAAAATTTCATAACCATTGGATACCGGAATGAAAAACATGGAAGTTATGTTGGTACCGGAAAATATGCGCACTCTTATTCTTGAAGCATCAGAAATAAGAGGAATTATTAATAAAAAAAAGATAAATATTTTTTTTAACATTATGAGAGAATGTAATTATTAAATCTTTTTGTAAAGTTTAAATTTTTGGTTTTGCCAAACTATTTTAACGTCTTTTTTATTCTTTTCCAGATATGTTTCCAATTTTTTATCTTCGTTTTCTGTTGAAATAAGAAAATAATTAACGCCAACTTCTTTAAACTTTCTGTCAATTTTAGATAAATTTTGAGTTTCACCGATTATCATACTTTTTCTTCGCGTATAAAGAGCTAATGCTCTTGGTTTGGCAAATACAAATAATGCGTTTGGAGAAGTATTATTAATTATATAATTAAAAACATCCTGTGAATAAATTTCCTGCGGCCCCTCTCTGACTTCATTTTGATTTTTTATTATACCATAAATACTATTTTTATAAACGAAAAGCATGATTATTGTCAATAATGAAAGAACAAATATTTTCTCAATTTTTGTAAAATTAATAGTTTTTATTCCAATTACAACATAATAAAAAATTATGGGAAGAGCAGGAAGAAAATATCTCATGCCATAATGAAAAGGAAAAGCAAAAATCACTAGTAAATAAATAATAAAAACATACTCTAAAAAACCGATTTTTGTTATAATGTTTTTAAAAAGACCTATTGCAAAAGCAATTAATATAAATGCCCTGATAAAAATATATTCAGAAAAAATATCCTGAAGGAAATTTAAATAATATTTTGCAGAGTTTGCAATAATTAATTTTAAATTATAAAAATCAAAAGTGCTGTAATAATAATAAACGAGAAGTTCGGTTTTCGTCGGGAAAATAAAATAATTAAATAGTGAATAAACAAATAAAGCTGTTATGGAAATAATGACAGAATTGTACAAAATATTTTTTCTGTTTTCTTTTCCGTTTTTATGAAAAAGAAATTTAATTGACAAATCAAACAAAACACTTAATAATAAAACCAAGCCTATGACTCTCAATAAAATTGAAAAACCCAGTAAAAAACCTAAAATCAGATTTTTTTTGTAATTGAACTTTTCCGTATTTAGTTTTTGATAATATAAAATTGATAGTAAAAAAAATAAAGTAAACGGTATATCGGGAAGAATATTCGTTTTGAATTCAATTAAAGAAGGATTATAAATAATCAAACAGCTCAAACAAAATGCTATTATTGAATTAAAGTGAAAATTATAAAATTTATATAAAACAAAAGATAATAAGAATGTAAACAAACTGATGTAATATATATAGGCAGTTATGTTGGTTTTAAAGAATAAATAAATAACTGAAAGCAGCATGGGAAATCCAATGGGAAGGGTTTTGATGGAATAAACCGGAGTTTGTTCGTTGCAGATAAAATTTGTTTCAATTTGCGGCCTATCTTCAATAATATTTTTAGCCTGCATTATATACAATGCAAAATCATCACCCCACAAATGATATTTTGTTATGTTAATAAAAATAACAGGTAAAAAAACGATACTTATTATTACAAATTTTATATTAGTAACATGTTTTAATCTGTTAAAAATATTCAGAGCTGACATTAAATTTTAAAATTAGATTTATTGATTCTTATTAAGATAATCAACAATTATTTCGGCTGATCTTCTTGAAGCGCCTATACCGCCTAGATTTTTCCTTAATTCTTTGTATTCTTTTATCATTTTTTCGCGGCAGTCTTTATCATTAAGAATTTTGCTGAGTTCGGTTTTAAGATTTATGTTTTTATAATTTTCCTGTATAAGTTCGGAAACAATCTTGCGATTCATAATAAGGTTTACAAGAGAAATAAATTTCAGTTTAAAACTTATAAAGTACTTTGCAATGAAATAAGATGTTTTTACGGCTTTATAGCAAACAACTTCAGGAACTTCAAACAATGCGGTTTCCAGTGTTCCTGTTCCCGATTTCACAAGAGCAGCATAAGAACTGTTCAGTAACTGATAGGTTTTATTGTAAACAATTTTTATATCCCTGTTTCCGATGAGATTGTAATAAAAATCTTTTGGAATAGCTTCGGTTCCGGCAATTATAAACTGATAATCTTCAAAATTTGATTGCAAATCGAGCATTATAGGAAGAATTTTTGAAACTTCCTGTTTCCTGCTTCCCGGGAGCAACGCAACAATTGGTTTTTCGTTGAGATTATTTTTACTGACAAAAGACTCATTGCTTATGATATTTTGCTTGAAATCATCAATGGCATCAAGTAGCGGATGCCCGACAAATTCTACTTCAAAATCAAGTTTTTTGTAAAAATCTTTTTCGAAAGGAAGAACAACAAGCATTTTGTCAACATCTCTTTTTATTTTTTTCACGCGCGATTGTTTCCATGCCCATATCTGAGGCGATATGTAATAAAATATTTTAAAGTTTTCTTTTCGTGCAAATTCAGCAATACGCAGATTGAAACCCGGATAATCAACTAGTATCAATGCATCTGGTTTGTATTCGAGAATATCTTTTTTGCAGAACTCAATATTTTTAATTATAATACTTACATTTAAAATAACTTCCCAGAAACCCATGAATGAAAGTTCTTTGTAATGCCTTACTATTTTTCCGCCTTGTTTTTCCATAAGGTCACCGCCCCAGAAGCGAAATTCAGCCTCATGGTCGAGTAATTTTATCTGCTTCATAAGATTTGAAGCATGTAAATCGCCCGAAGCTTCACCGCAAATAATATAATATTTCATTTCCGAATGTTATAAAGCAAAAAATAAAATGAAAACAATAAGTGCATATATCAATGTTGCAAATAAAACGCCTCTTGCTGAAAAAAGAAAATTCTTTCTTATAAAAATAAAAAATAAACCTAAATTAGGAACAACACATAAACTCAATACTTTCGTGAAAATGTTCATTCCTTTCATCAGAGAAAAAAATTCACAAACACCCATTCCTTTATATTCGCCGAAGTAAAAAATAATTAATGCTACAAGAGGAACAAAAACTCCAAGAGATACTCCAAACCATATATTATCGAATTTAAATTTCATAATTCCATGTTTTTAAATTATCAATCAAATCATAATTTGTGGAATCAATATGTAACGGCACAACGGAAATATAATGACTTTCAATTGCACACTGGTCGGCGCATTCATCCTTATCTTCGTTTTCGAAATAACCCGCGAGCAGATAATATTTTTCACCCGATGAATCGGTTTTTTCAACATAATAATCGTTCCAGTTTGCATCTGCCTGCTTGCATACTTTAATTCCTTTTATTTCGCTTCCGTTTGCGCGCGGTATATTTACATTCAAACATGTTCCTCTTGGCAATCCGTTTTTTAAAGTTTGCAATGTTATTGTTCTGATATGTTTTGTTAAATGCGAAAAATCGGTTTCCGGCGAAACATCACAAACAGAAAAAGCAACGGAATTGACTCCGTGTAATGCCCCATCCAAAGCCACTGCCACTGTCCCTGAATATAAAATATTTATTGATGAATTGGAACCATGATTTATTCCCGAAATAATCAAGTCGGGTTTGCATTTCATAATCTGACTCAATGCAATTTTTAAACAATCAACAGGTGTTCCCGTGCATTTGTATTCGGAATAATCTTTTTCCTCTTTGATTTTTTTGAATCTTATTGGCGCGTTTACCGTTAATGCATGCGACATTCCCGATTGACTTTTGTCCGGTGCAACAACAATAACTTTCCCTATTTCTCTCATTATGTCAATAACAATTCTTAATCCTTTTGCATCAATACCATCATCATTCGTGACAAAAATCAACGGTTTTCCCATACTTTATGTTTGTATATAAAGATTGTTTGCTCAGTTAAAGTTAATTGTTATTATTAAAAATTGCAATGTTAATTTTTTTAGTTGTTAGTTGTAAGAAAAAATTTTGGTTTAATTGCAAAATCTCCAAATATCGTAACTTTAAACTATTTTAATATTCTATTTTTTTCTGCCTGCCTCCAATTTCATCAATCACATTTTTCTGGTCTTCAAGTTCTTTTTTTGCGCCATCCTGATTTGTAAGGTTTTCTTTAATATCATTTTCCGCTTCTTCAATTTCCTTTTTGTATTTTTCAATGTCGCTGTGTAATCTTTCATTTTCTTTTATAAGCTTATCATATTTGCGCTGAATGCCGTCAAGTTTTTTGTTTTGTTCTTTCAGCAATGATTCAAACGCTTCTTTTGTAACATCAACAGCAAAATCATGAACAATTTTTTCTGCAACCCTGTATTTATCGGGATGTACCGACTGGCTTAAAAAAGCTCCTCCCAGATCAAAAGCAACAGTAAATGTAATTCCATCGGAACCTTTTTTAATTTTTGCATAAACATCAATAGGCTTATCAATCATATCTTTAATTGTAGCTCCTTTGGCAACAATTTCACTTCCGGAACTTACTTTGGCTCCGTAACCTTTCATTACGCTTCGCCACGCTTTTTCAACTGCATCTTCATTTGCTTCGTAAATTGTTACTATCAAAACATCATTCTTTCCGCCTCCTATGCTTTCCCTGTCGCTTCTTACTTTTATTTTCTGGGCATAAGAAAATGAAAATAATACTAATGCTGAAAGAATAAAAAATAATTTTTTCATAGTCAATGAATTTTAAAATGATTTTCAAATATAATGAATATATTAATAAACAACCGCTTTAATACTCAATTTAATAACCTTTTCGGCAATTTTATCAAGTTCTTCTTTTGAAACTTTCATTAAACTTCCTGATGGTGTTGGTCGCGCTATCGGGTAAATCATAACAAGTTCAGGTTTTATTTCATTAATGAGCTTAAGCCATTCATTTATTTCTTCTTTTGTTGTATTATCAATTTCAGTATTGTTTATAATTCCTTTTACAAAGAGTGACTGAATAATTATTTTTCCTTTGAATTTTTTGATATTGTTAACAATTTCGTTGAGTGTAACATCTAAAACAGGTTGATTAATGATTTTAAATGTACTTTCTTTTCCGGTATCGAGTTTTAAAATACAATTATCAATTTTATTCAGGGCTTCAAGAATTTCAGAATTGGCAAGGGAAGTGGCATTTGTTAAAACCGATATTTTAACATTACTCATGAATTTATTTCTTATCGAAACTGTGTCGTCAATAATTTTTATAAATTCCGGATGCATTGTCGGCTCTCCGTTTCCGGCAAAAGTAATATTATCAATTTCCTGCCCTGTTGCAATTAATTCCTTTAATCTTTTTTCCAGCGCTTCTTTCACCAAATTTGCTGGCGGGAATTCTTCTTTTCCGATATGTTCTTTACGGGTCCATCCGCATTCGCAATAAACGCAATTGAAGTTACAACATTTCTTAGCAGTAGGCAGAAGATTAATTCCGAGCGAACGACCAAGACGCCTGCTGAAAACCGGACCGAAAATTATTTTGTTGAATAATATTGTACTCATTGATTTTAAATATTTGCAAAAGTATATATATTTTTCGAAACCAAATAGTCATTAGTCATTAGTGAAAAAGAATATTTTAACAAATTAGAACAGACTTAAAATCGTATTAAATTTTATTTACTTTTGTTGTAAATAAATAAACAATAAAATGAAAATATCAAAACACCTGATTTTATTATTTGTTCTGGCAATAAGTTTTAGTGCTTTCAGCCAGGATACTACAAAATTCAAAACAGATTACTGGAAAAATAAAAACAAAAAAAGCGAAGGAACAATCATTGACGGAAGGCAGGAAGGAAAATGGAAATACTGGTACGAAAGCGGACAGCTTTGGTATGAAGGTGAATTTGCAAAAGGAGAAAAAATCGGTAAATGGCTGTATTATTACAAAAGCGGCAAACAACAAAGCGAAGTTCATTACGACAGCGGAATCAGTACCGTTTGGTATGAAAACGGGCAAAAAGAAAAAGAAGGCAACGTGATAAACGGAAAACGTGACGGGAAATGGGACTACTGGTATCCGGACGGAAAAATAAAGAAGGAAGAATTTTACACTGATGATAGGCAAACAGGAAAATCAACAACATGGTATAATTCGGGAAAGTTAAAGGAAGAAGCAAATTTTAAAAATGACAAACAGGAAGGAAAATGTATTTTATGGTATGAAAACGGACAAAAAGAATTTGAGGGAATTTATAAAAACGGAAATATTAATGGTTATGCGGTATGGTGGAGCGATAATGGCAATAAAGGAATGGAAGGCAAATCAATTGAAGGAAAACAAGACAGCACATGGACATTTTATCATAAAAACGGAAAGACAGGAAGCAAAGGTGATTTTAAAAACGGAAAACTCACGGGAATCTGGAATTATTGGTATTTAACAGGAGAAAAATGGAAAACAGGAAATTTTACCGATGGCTTGAAACAGGGCATCTGGACTGCCTGGTATGAAAACGGAGCAAAACAACGCGAGGGTTCTTTTACAAACGACAAGGAAAACGGAAAATGGACATCATGGTATAAAAACGGAAAAATAAAAGATGAAGGAAATTTTATTAATGACTCAATGGATGGGGAATGGAAAGGATTATACGAAACAGGAGGGAAAAAATATATTTCAAATTACAAAAGTAATGTGAAAAATGGCAAAGATGTTTTTTGGTATGAAAACGGAAATAAAGAACATGAGGGGTTTTTTAAAGAAGGAAGATCTGACGGACCATGGGAATCGTGGCATGAAACAGGGAAACAAAAAGAAGTGGGCGCTTATAAAGATGGTAAAAAAGAAGGATTATGGGCATACTTTGATGAATATGGAGTAAAAATCATGGAGCAGGCATATTTAAAAGACAGGCCAACCGGCAAATTCATATTATATCATAAAAACGGACAAAAATCGCAGGAAGGTTCTTACAACAACAACCTTAAAGAAGGAATATGGTATTTCTGGGACGAAAACGGAAGCCCGCAATATCAGATAACTTTCAAGAATGGAAAAAAAGTTTCGGAGAAAAATTATGTAGAAGAAAAAAAAGATAAATTTGATGCAATAAAAAAGGAGAAGAAATAAAGTTTCACCTCAATTTTTTTAATCACTAATGTCCGATAAAATATTTTAAAACATATTGAGTGGATCTATTTTCAACACATTGCTATATGTGTCGCCCCTACAGGGCTTCCTTTTTGCAATTTACTTTTTTTACCATAATGTCGCCTCTAACGAGGCTAAAAAAAGTACCGTAGGTACGAAATTATGGTAAATGATCAATTGCAAGAATTATTAAAGTGCCGTAGGCACGAAATTATCATATGAACAAAATTTAACCGGACAATAAATGATTTTTAATGAAATATTTTGCAGATGTTTAAGGAAATTAATATTTTAGCATTTTATAAATAAATCACTTACAGTATGAAAAAAATATTTTTAATTATCGGAATGCTGGCATGCGGATATGCATACAGCCAAAGCATAAGTCCTGAAGTTATTGCCACATCTGGCGATTATTTCGTCGGAACCAGCACAACATTGAGCTGGACGCTCGGCGAACCGGTTACCGAAACCTTTACCGGAACAAACAACATTTTAACTCAGGGATTTCAGCAGAAATTTGATATTTCAACAATTCAGGAGGAACGCGAAAACATATATCAAATAAATGTATACCCGAATCCTACAAATGACATACTGAATGTTATTATTAATTTAGGTATTGATAACAATTACACTGCTCAGTTATTTGATATGCAGGGAAAATTATTGGTAAGCGACAGCTTTACGGGGAACAATGAAAATGTAAGCATGGCTGCTTTTGCTGCCGGCAATTATCTTTTGAGAATAAACAACTCGAAGGGAGAAACCATAAAAACTTTTAAGATTGTCAGGAATTATTAAAAAGTTGATTTGATGATTAGCTGATTTGATAATTTAATGATTAGATTGGTTAAAAGGAATGAAATATTAGAATTGAGTTTTGAATTTGCTCTAAATATAATTGAATATACCGAAACACTTGAGGGGCAAAGAAAATATATCATAGCTCGCCAGTTATTAAAGTCAGGTACTTCGATAGGAGCTAATATAAAAGAAGCTCAAAACGCCGAAAGCAATGTTGATTTCATACATAAACTTAAAATTGCCGCAAAAGAAGCTGAGGAAACGGAGTATTGGCTTATGCTTTGCAATCAATCAAAAAATTATCCATCAACCGAAAAAATAATCACACAACTAATTAGTATTAAAAAACTGCTTACAAGTATAATTTCAACAATGAAAAATAAAATAAACTATAAATAATGAAAAAAATTATAACATTAATCAGCATATCAGCATATCTGCTAATCAACACATCAACATTTTCGCAGTCGCCGCAGGCATTCAAATACCAAACTGTCGTGAGGGATATATCTGGCAACCCGATTACAAACCATAATGTGAATTTCAGAATAAGCATTAAAAAGGGAAACATGTCCGGTACTTCGGTTTACATAGAAACAAAACTTCTGATGACCAATGAATTCGGACTTGCAAATATTGAAGTCGGACGAGGAACCGTCGAAGCTGGCGATTTTACAACCATTAACTGGGGCATTGATAACTATTATGTTAAAATTGAAATTGATGTTACCGGAGGTACAACTTTTACATCAATGGGTACAGCTCAATTGCTAAGTGTTCCATATGCTTTATATGCAAATAACAGTGGCACCCCCGGACCAACAGGAGCAACAGGCCCCACAGGTCCTTCGGGAGATAATGGTGCTCAGGGAACTACAGGACCGACTGGTCGCACTGGTCCAACAGGTCCTACTGGCCCTACGGGAACAAACGGAGCAATAGGCCCTACCGGACCTACAGGTTCTGTCGGAGGTTCTGACTGTTGGAATTTATCGGGAAATGCAGGAACAACTGCAGGTACAAATTTTATTGGAACAACCGATGCAAAAGACCTTGTTTTTAAAGTGAACAACGCAGAGCGACTGCGAATGAAATATGACGGAACCGAACTTATTCCTGGTACCAATAACACATTAAATCTCGGTTCAGCATCATTATCATATAAAGATTTATTTGTTGACGGCGAATACAAACTTGATGATACTACTGTGATAAATAACCCTTATACTAACAATACTCTTTTGGGAAAAACTTATAATTCTGCGTTGAACGGTTATTATAATACCATTGTAGGGTATCAGGCAGGAAGGTCGCACACTGCGGGGGGCGGAAATTGTTTTATGGGCTTCAGGGCAGGTTATTCAAATACACAAGGCGATAACAATGTATTTATTGGCAGAAATGCCGGATACGGAAATACCTTAAATGACGGAAATGTTGGAATTGGATATAGTGCGTTATCATTGAATGCATCGGGGTTTGCAAATGTTGCAGTTGGTTTAAGCGCTTTAAGAGATAATTCTGATGGGCATAATAATACTGCTGTCGGATCTGCATCAATGGCAAATAGTGAAACAGGAGATTTTAATGCTGCTTTTGGAGATTATTCATTATATTATGATTCAACAGGAAATTACAACTCTTCAAATGGATCTTATTCTTTGTTCAACACAAAAACAGGAAGCTCTAATTGTGCGCTTGGATACAGAGCCTTATATGAAAATATTGACGGAAGCTACAATATTGCAATAGGTCATAGTGCATTAACTATTGGTGGCACTGGAGCTGGAAATATTTCCGGGGACCATAATGTGGCTGTTGGTTATGGTTCGGGCGTTTCTACTCCAAGCTTACAAAATACCGTTACTTTAGGTTCAAACGCAAGAGCGAGTGCAAGCAATACATTTGTTTTGGGAAATAATAATATTACAGGCTGGGGATTTGGTGTTGTACCGGGAACTGCTGCTATTAAGGTAGGCACAAGCACGGCTAACGGCAATGGAGCGACACTCACAACAGGTGGTATATGGACTAATGCATCAGACAGAAATAAAAAATATGATATTAAACCTATAGAATACGGGCTGAAAGAAATTTTGAAATTAAATCCTGTTACCTACAAACTTATTGGAACAAATAAACAGGATATCGGTTTTATTGCACAGGAAGTAAAACTTGTCTTGCCGGAAATTGTTTACGGTGAAGAAGGACAGATGACTTTATCGTACGGACAAATAACTTCGGTTCTGACAAAGGCTATTCAGGAACAACAAATATTAATTGAAAAACTTCAAAATCAAAATGAAAATCAGCAGAAACAAATTGATGAACTAAAATCAATGATAAATAAAACAGCAAATAAATAAAATATTATTTAAATTAAATCTTTATGAGAAAACTTATTTTTTCTTTAATGCTTATTGCAGCTGTAATAACTGTAAAAGCACAGGCGCCAAAGGCATTCAAATATCAAACTGTTGTGAGGGATGCAAGTGGCAACCCGATAACAAATCAGAGAGTAAATTTCAGAACGAGCATTCTGCAGGATAATTCAGGAGGGGTTTCGGTTTATACCGAAAAACAAATTGACACAACGAACAGTTTCGGGTTGGCAACAATTGAAATAGGAAGGGGAACACTTGTTAACGGAAATTTTTCAACCATAAACTGGGGTGCCGATGATTATTACATACAAATAGAAATTGACCCCGCAGGAGGAAATAACTTTTCTTTTATGGGAGTAACACAATTACTTAGTGTGCCATATGCATTGTATGCAGGAAACAGCGGAGCTGCAGGGGCAACAGGTCCAACGGGCGCAACTGGGCCAGCAGGTCCCACCGGTAATCAGGGAACGCAAGGTCCAACAGGAGTAACAGGAGCAACCGGACCCACTGGTGCAGACGGTTCATTAAATGCATGGAGCTTAACAGGTAATTCCGGAACTGTGGCAGGAACAAATTTTATCGGAACAACAGATTTTAAAGATCTGGTTTTAAAAACAAACGGCAACGAGTTCTTAAGGTTTAAAGCAGACCGGAGCCAAGTGCTTTGCGGAACAGATAACATATCCGATCTGGGTTCTAATTCAAACGAATTTAAAGATTTGTACTTAGGAGGAAAAATCAAACTCGACGGAAATACTTTTGCCGATAACAGCGGTACGGCAAATACTTTTCTGGGAC
>JAQUPB010000054.1:11408-15727 GCA_029004185.1 Bacteroidales bacterium
TCAAGCAATACAGGGAGTTATAATACATTTATTGGAGCCAATGCCGGCAATTTGAATACAAGCGGAAACAACAACATTTTTGTTGGCGCTTCAGCTGGAAGCAACAATACAACAGGCAGCTTTAACCTGTTTATTGGAAACAGCGCTGGTTATAGCCATAAATCAGGAAATTTAAATTGTTTTATAGGTTCAACAGCAGGATACAGTGATACAACAGGAACAAACAACTTTTATGAAGGTTATCAGGCAGGGTACAATAACCAGGGAAGTTCAAATTATTTTTCGGGAAATAATGCAGGATATAATAACACTACAGGTGTTTATAACCAATTTATGGGATTGGAAGCAGGTAACTCAAACAGCACAGCATCATATAATTTGTTTACAGGACCCAAGTCAGGTCATTTGAATTTAACAGGAGAATTTAATTGTTTTTATGGTCCTTACTCAGGGTACTGGCATAAAGAAGGAGATAATAATGTATTCATGGGTTATCAGTCAGGCTTTTCTGATACAACAACAAAAGAAAGTGTTTTTTTAGGTGCACAAGCCGGTTATAGCAACAGGTCAGGAAGTCAGAATTTATTTATCGGTTTTCAATCCGGTTATAATAATACTACTGCAATGACAAATCATTTTGTGGGATGGATGGCCGGATACTCAAATACAACAGGTATATCCAATTATTTTTCCGGTTATGCAGCAGGCTACTACAACACAACTGCGTCAGAAAATTATTTCAGTGGTTACAGAGCCGGAATAAATAATATAACGGGAACCGCTAATTTATTTATTGGATTTGATGCAGGATTTAGTAATAATGCTAACAGCAGAAGCACAGCTATTGGCTATAATGCCATGTATTATGCCGATGACAGAGCCAGCGGTAGAATAACATACAACACAGCCGTTGGTTATGAAGCTTTAAAAGGAAGCTCTACTGCAGCAAATAATACAGGTCAATACAATACAGCTATTGGTGACCAGGCCGGCTTTTCAATCTCAGGTGGTTTTGACAACACTTTTACTGGATATAAAGCAGGTTACTTAAATACCGGTGGAACTAATAATACTTTTACAGGGGCAGTAGCGGGACAAAATAATACAGGTAGCGCAAATACTATTACAGGAGCGCTTGCAGGAACTTCAACTACAAGCGGAGATGGCAATGTTTTTGAAGGATATGGTGCGGGAAGTAATAACAACACAGGAAGTAATAATACATGCATAGGACGTGCTGCCGATGTTTCGGTTAATAACTTAACTAACGCAGCAGCCATAGGTTATGCGGCAAGTGTTAATGCAAACAATAATATGGTGTTCGGAAATAGCAGTGTTATCGGCTGGGGATTTGGTGTTGCTCCCGGTGCAGCTGCTATTAAAGTAGGAACGGGCGTTACAAATGGGAATGGAGCAACCTTGACTACAAACGGAGTTTGGACAAATGCATCTGATGGAACAAAAAAACACGATATTAAACCAATAAACTACGGGTTAAATGAAGTTCTTAAATTAAAACCTGTAACTTATAAAATGAATGGAAGTAACAAACAGGATTTTGGATTTATAGCACAGGAAGTAAAAAAGATTTTGCCCGAAATAGTTTACGGTGAAGAAGGACAAATGACTTTATCATATGGACAAATAACTTCCGTTCTTACCAAAGCTATTCAGGAACAACAAATAATTATTGAAAAACAGCAGAAAGAAATTGAAGAATTGAAAAAACTGAATGAACAGCAAAAACAATTAAAAGCCGAAATAGAAGAACTGAAATCAACAGTTAATAAAACGGCCAATAAGTGAAATGTTAAAATTAATAACACTAATTAAAAACCGATAATTGTAATGAAGAAAATACTTTTTTCTTTAATGCTGATGGCAACAATATTAGTTGTAAAAGCGCAGGCACCACAGGCATTCAAATATCAAACTGTTGTTAGAGATGCTGGCGGAAATCCTATAACAAATCAAAAAGTGAATTTCAGAATCAGCATTTTGCAAGTAAGTGCAACCGGTGATTCCGTTTATGTTGAAACAAAAGTTGACACGACAAACAATTTCGGATTAGCAAATCTAGAAATCGGAAAAGGTAATGTTGTAAGTGGAAATTTTACAGCTATTAATTGGGGAAATGATAATTATTTTATAAGAATTCAGGTCGATGTTACCGGTGGAAATAATTTTATATTCATGGGAACATCGCAATTACTGAGCGTTCCGTATGCTTTATATGCTGAAAAAAGCGGAGCGACAGAATCAATTGCCGGTTTAAATAAACAAATTATTTTTAACGACAGCGGAAAAGCAGGCGCTTCTTCTGGTTTAATTTTTGATAAAACAAAAAAACAGCTTGCAATTGGTACTTCAACACCTGAAAATAGCGCAGCATTAGAAATAAATTCAACTAAAGGTGCTCTATTATTACCAAGAATGACAGCTGCCCAAAGAGATTCGCTTACACCGGTTAACGGAATGATAATCTATAATACAACCACAAATAAAATTCAGGGCAGGGCACTCGGAAATGTTGCATACGGAAACACAAGTGTTAATACAGGCTATGGCAATACTTTGGGAGAAGATAACGGACATCATATTTTTAATCCCCCAAACAATGCAACTATAACTTCTATAAAAATATGGGTTTCTGCATCACAAACTGCCAAAGCAGTAACATTGAGTGTTTATGATGATGTAAATACAGCTTGTGGAGGAAGTCCGACAAATCTCGGTACATCCAATTCGGTTACAGTAGTCCCTGGCACATGGAATATATTTACATTTTCAACGCCTGTGCCTGTTACTGTTGGAAATAAATACCATATATGGTCGAATTGGATGCTTGGAATTGACGGAGCAAACAATAATGCTTCAAATACAATAACTGATTGGTACGAAGCCGACTCAATGGATTGTTTTGACAATTCATATGACCGACCTGTTGAAATTATTACTACTGATTATACATGGGTTGATTTACATTATTAAAAAACTATAAATAAATTCTTATGAAAAAACTTATTTTCTCTTTATTGCTTATTACAGCTATAGCAGCTGTGAAAGCGCAGGCACCACAGTCATTCAAATATCAAACCGTAGTAAGGAATGCAAGCGGTAATCCGATAACAAATCAAAAAGTAAATTTCAGAACCAGCATTCTGCAAACAAGCGCAACCGGCGATTCTGTTTATGTTGAAACACAACTCGACACAACAAACAATTTCGGATTGGCAAATCTGGAAATAGGAACAGGAATTGTTGTATATGGAGATTTTATCTCTATTAACTGGGGAAGCAATGCATATTTTATTAAAACAGAAATTGATATTACAGGAGGAAGCACTTTCGCTTATATGGGAACATCACAACTTTTAAGTGTTCCGTATGCATTATATGCCGAAAAAAGCGGAACTGTCGAAACATTAAATGCATGGGGGTTAACGGGTAATACAGGAACGACTGCAGGTACAAATTTTATTGGAACTTCAGACAATAAATCCATTGTTTTCAAAACAAATAACAATGAAATTATGCGCATGACCACTGGTCTTTACCCCGATATTACCATTGCCAACGGTGTTAGGATTCATAATACAGGCGGTACAGTAAATGAAGTACTGGGGTTTAACCAGGGAAATGTTGGAGTTTCACTTGCCAACATTAATAATGGCTTTTATGGTAATGTCGGTATTATGGGTGTTTCAATAGCTCCTTATTCAGGCGGTTTTGGTGCCGGAGGTAGTTTCTGGTGCGGCAGCACTTCGCACAGGCCGCCAAACGGACTTTATGGAGTTGTGACAACAGCCACTTCAACCAACGGCGGTACTGCTATTTATGCAAATTCCAACGGAGCAGGAGGAACTAACATAGGTGGCTTTTTCAGTGCTTCGGGAGGAGCAAAAAGTTACGCGTTACTTACCGATAAAGGAAAAGTAGGTATCGGAACTTTAACCCCCAAATACGCATTACATGTTTATAATGATAGCAATCAGATAGGTCTTCTTGTACAGGGAACTGATGATTGGTATTCGAGTATTTATGTCGAAGCAACAAAATCAAGTGCACAGCCAACTTTCGGATATGTGAGACAAGATGTTCTTTTAGCTACTCATAGTATTGCAACAAATGGCGACTGGTATTTAAACATAAACGGTTCTGAAAAAATAAGAGTTTCTGCAACAGGAAATCTCGGAGTCGGGTACACTGTTCCCACTTCAAGAATTCATGTGGCAGGAAACGGTTACAGTCAGCTGCGACTGGCAACATCTTATACACCTTCAAGTTCTGCAGATTCAAATGGAAACACAGGAGATATT
>JAQUPB010000055.1 GCA_029004185.1 Bacteroidales bacterium
TTCAATATCAAGGTCTAAAGTGCTGCCTAATCCCATTTTCATTAATCTATCATAATATTTCCTTTTATTGTTCCGGTAATATTTATCAATGATTTTTGCAACACCCACATTTGAAGACATTTCAAATATTTCCTCAACGGTTTTAATTCCGTATGGAGCTTCGTGTGAATCGCGCACGGTATCGCCCTTTCCGAAAATATATTTTCCGGTACCGACATCAAATTTTTCATTCAGATCTTTTACGCACCCGTCTTCCATTGCAGCCACCAGCGACATAAGCTTAAAAGTGGAGCCGGGATCGCTTCTCACACGGGTTGCGTAATTATCTATTTCCATATACTTTCCATTCTTATCTCTTGAAAGATTAACAATGGATTTAATTTCACCTGTTCTAACTTCCATAAGCACCACACAGCCATAATCTGCCTTAGCCGAATCCATTTGTTTCAAAAGCGAATTTTCGGCAACATCCTGAAAGTTCACATCAATGGTTGTAATTATGTCGCAGCCGTCTTTACTTTCAATTTCTTCTTCATCATTAACGGGCATCCAGACTTCCGGAGCAATTCTCTGCATTAGTCTTTTTCCGCTTATTCCCTCAAGATATTTGTTAAAAGCGCCTTCGATGCCGACCTGGTAATTTTCCCTGTAAAAACCTATAGTTCTTGCTGCAAGCATATCATAAGGATGTTCGCGTTTCTTTGTATCAAGAATTGCCATGAATCCGCCTTTGTATCTGCCCAATCTGAATATCGGAAATGATTTTAATTTTATCATTTCATTGTAGCGCGCACCTCTTTTTATCAGCAAATACCTTTCTTCGCTTTTCCTTGCTTTCATTATATATCTTTTGTACTGCTTCGGTGTTTTATCTTTGAAAAGATTAGAGAGGCACATTGACAAGGAATCCAGGCCGGAATAAAAAACCTCATCGGTCAAAGCATCGGACATCACATCCATTCTTATTTCATAAATAGGAACTGACGTGGCGAGCAAACTTCCGTCGCTTGCGATAATATTTCCACGTGTTGCTTCAATGTTTTTGTATCTTAATGAAAATATTTTTGACTTCTCTCTCAGCACATCACCTTCCACAAACTGAATGCGAATAAGCTTTCCGACAATAATAAATGCTATTACACAAACGATAAAATAAATCGTGTAGATTCTCAGCATTATTACTTTTTTTGCTTCCATCAAAAGTTTAAATCAGTTTTCAGTTTACAGTTCTCAGTTTATAGTTTCATAAACTCACAGCTTATTTTTTAAATCCTAAATCGTAATTCCTAATTCCTAAATTTCTTCATCCTGTTTTTCTTTTCTGTCCGATATTATTTTTTTCGGTGCATCAAGTGATTCTTTGATACCAAGATTTTTTTCATCAATTATTTTTGCCACTTCAGATTGTTTGCTTTTAATCATATAATCCGATTTTATGGTAATGTATTCCGAGCGCAATTCTTTAAGTTCATTTTTTGTTTTGTCAATTTCCCTCACCATTTTTTCGGTATAATAAGTATTTGCTATGTAGCAAAGAGCTATTAAAACAATGAAAAGCAAAAAGGGAAGTTGTTTCACAAAATTTTCCCTCGTTAAAAATGTTCCGTCAATTATACTCTGAAAAACCTCAACGAATCTCCTCGAACGTTTGTTCATCACTCGTTTTTGTTGTTGTTTTTGCGGTTCTGCTTTTTTTATTTCGTTTCTCATTTACTCATTAAATTTTTTCGGCAATTCTCAGTTTTGCACTGCGCGCCCTGTTATTATTCATTATTTCCGTTTCGCCGGGTTGAATTACTTTTTTATTAATTGCATCAAATAACAAAACAGGGTTTCCGTAGAAATCTTTTTTTAATTCTCCCTCGAAATTTCCTGTTTTAATAAAGTTCTTTACCAGCCGGTCTTCCAGAGAATGGTAAGATATGACTGCGAGCCGTCCGCCTGTTTTTAAAACATCAACGCTCTGGAGCAAAAGTTCTTTCAATGCACCGAGTTCGTTGTTCACTTCTATTCTTAATGCCTGAAATACTTTAGCAAAAAAGGTATTTTCTTTTCCTTTCGGTGCTAAAAACCCGATTATGCTTTTTAATTCATCAACCTTGTTTATTGTTTTGTTTTTGCGACTTTGAACAATTGCTTTTGCGAGTCTTGAAGATTCTTTAATTTCGCCGTATTCAAAAAAAATATTTTTTAAATTTTCTTCCGAATAATCATTAATGACTTTTTTTGCATTTAAAGCAGATTGTTTATCCATTCTTAAATCAAGAGCTCCGTCGTATCTGAATGAAAAACCTCTTTCTGCCGAATCAATCTGGTGAGATGATATTCCCAGGTCTGCTATAATTCCGTCAACAGGTAATGAATTATACAACCTCAGGAAGTTCTTCATATATCTGAAATTTTGCTTTATCAATATAAATTTTTCATCTTCAATTTTATTTTTCTGTGCATCTTCGTCCTGGTCAAATGCTATTAATTTTCCTTTTTTCAATTTTTTCAAAATCTCCGCTGAATGTCCGCCACCTCCAAAAGTTACATCCACATATATTCCGCCCGACTTTATATTCAGCCCTTCTATTGCTTCTTTCAACAATACAGGTTTATGATACATTATCTTTTTTATTATTATTTATTTCTCCCATCACTTCTTCCGCTAATTTTGAGAAGTCAACATTTTTATCATTTATTACTTTTTCGTATTTACATTTATCCCATATTTCAATTCTGTTCACGGATGAAGAAAGAACAATGTCTTTTTTTATTCCGCTGAAAATAATAAGGTCTTTCGGTATCAGTAATCTTCCGCTAATATCAAGTTCCACGATTTTTACGCCTGCCATGAACATTCTTATGAAATCATTGTTCTTTTTAACAAACCTGTTAAGCTTATTCACACCCGCAATTTCTGAGTTCCATTCACGGAGAGGATACAGCTCAAGACATTTATAAAATACACTTCTCTTTATTACAAAACCTTCGTGAATTATCGGGGATAATTGTGATTTTAAAGCGGAAGGAAACATTAATCTTCCCTTTGCATCTATTTTGCACTCTTCTACGCCTATTAAGTTTATATTTTCCACTTCAGCTTGATTTTGGTGTAAAAATAAATAATTTTTACCACTTTTTACCACTTTTTACCACTTTGTTAATAAAATTTTTATTCATATTTTTTATCACTTAAATATCAATGATTTATGAAATATATTTTTGAGTTTATTAACAATGGAATGAAATGATTATTTTTGTGAATATTTATGTTTAAAAAAAATGCAATTAATCGTAACTTAAAAAGTTTGTAGTTTAAAATGTTTGTCGTTTGTAGTTATGGTAAGGATAAGTTTGTGCTTAACCAACAACAAACAACAAACTCTTAAAACATATAGTATAAGCACTAATGAAGATTATAGATGAGTATATCATCAAGAAATTTCTCGGCACTTTTATTTTTGCAATATCAGTGATAATGGTAATAGTTGTCGTATTTGATATTTCCGAAAACATTGAAGACTTCATCAGCAGTCATGCACCTTTAAAAGAAATAATTTTTGTTTTTTATGCCAACTTCCTTCCATATTTCATAAACCTTTTCAGTCCCTTGATAATTTTCATTTCGGTAATCATATTCACAAGCAGGATGGCTTATAACACCGAGATTGTAGCAATACTAAGCAATGGCATAAGCTTCAAACGACTCATGCTGCCTTATCTTATTTCATCGATTTGTGTTTGCATACTTTCATTTTGCCTTATGAATTTTGTTATTCCCAATTCAAACAGCAAGAGAATAAAATTTGAAGATACTTACATAAGAAGTTCTGGTAAATATTATGGTACAAGTTTTCATAAACAGGTTGCTCCGGGGACATTTATTTTTCTTGATAATTTTAACCGCGATAACAATACCGGTTACCAGTTCTTTATTGAAGAAATTGATAATAATGTTTTGAAATCGAAATTAAGCGCCAGTCTTATAAGATGGGACAGCCTTAGAAACCGATGGATACTCGAAAATTATATTTTACGAAGATTCAACGGATTGAACGAATCAATGATAAAAGGTGCACGGCTTGACACAACTTTTAGTTTCACCTGCAAGGATTTTAAAATAAAAATCCAGGATCTCGATGCAATGAATTTTAGTGAACTTAATAAATTTATCAGCGAAGAAAAAACCAAAGGCAACGAAAAAATTGTTTTTTATGAAGTTGAAAAACATAAAAGAACTGCTTATCCTTTCGCTACAGTGATATTAACTTTCATAGGATTTTCTCTTTCAAGCCGCAAAGTCAGAGGCGGCATAGGCATGCACATAGGAGCAGGTATAGTAATCAGTTTTGCATATATTTTATTCATGCAGGTGTCGGTTACATTTGCCACGAACAGCAATCTTCCGGCATTAATCGCAGTTTGGATTCCTAATGCCATGTTTGGAATTCTCGGACTTTATCTGATGAAAATTGCACCGAAATAAAACGTTATGCGTTATTAGTTCGGCGTTATACGTTTTAACTATTAATTTTATACCTTTATTATGACTCAGAGAAATTCCCGTTAATAAACGTAAAGTTAAAACTATAAACCTTTTCAAAACCATTTACGCTGAACACACAAGGCCGAACTAATAACGCTGAACGTTTTTTATTCTGTGGCTTTTTTACTCTTCTTAAAGTAATTTAAAAATTATTTTCATAACTTTGCTTTAAAATAAATATACCAAAATGAAATTTGAACGCGCTTATAAACTAAAGGAAATTGCAAAACTCATTAAAGCAAAATCTTCAGGTAACCCCGAACATAAAATTACAGGCATCAATGAAATACATGTGGTTACCGCGGGCGATATTACTTTTGTTGACCATCCCAAATATTACGCTCAGGCATTAAATTCAAAAGCAACAACAATAATAATTGATAAAAAAGTTGATTGTCCGAAAGGAAAAGCATTACTCTTTTCCGACGACCCTTTTAGAGATTACAACAACATTATTAAAAATTTTGTAAAATTTAAAAAGCACGAAAAGCAAATAAGCAAAACCGCAAAAATCGGCAAAAACACAATTATTGAACCCAATGTTTTTCTTGGAAATAATGTTAAAATAGGCAGCAATTGCATAATTCACCCTAATGTTTGCATTTACGATAATGTTGTAATCGGGAATAATGTTATTCTTCATTCGGGTGTTGTTATCGGTGCCGATGCATTTTATTACAAACGCCGCCCGAAAAATTATGACAAATTACTCTCATGCGGAAGTGTTATTATCGAAGATGATGTTGAAATTGGCGCCAACTCTACAATTGATAGAGGTGTTTCCGCAAATACCGTTATCGGCAAAGGAACAAAAATCGACAATCTTGTACAAATAGGACACGATACGATAATTGGCAAAAACTGCATACTTGCTTCACAGGTAGGAATTGCCGGAGTTGCAACAATCGAAGATAATGTAATTCTGTGGGGACAGGTCGGCGTAAGCAAGGACCTGACTATAGGCAAAGGTGCTGTTGTTTATGCAAAATCGGGTGTTCACAAATCGCTCAAACCGAATACAAATTACTTCGGCATTCCTGTTAAAGAAGCTGAAGAAAAAATGAAAGAGTTAATTTATATAGGCAGGCTTCCCAAACTTTTTGAAAAGAAATAATTACGGTTTTTCCATCTTCGTGTATCTGGCTTCCAACTTCAATTTTATGGTATTTTACAGGTTAATTCGCTAAAAGATTATTCTAAAAATTTATTTTATGTTCTTTTTTCCATGATGAAAAAAGAACCAAAAAAATCTAGGCAAAATCCCGAACCTTCGGGACTTCAGCCCACTCTTGAAAATGGCAGAATCATAGGCAAAGTAGTGTCTGAAACCATGTTTATATCTATTTTTTGTTTCGAGTTCATCTTGGTTTCAGACAAACGCAAGCGCCTTCGCCATGATTCTAACCATTTTCAATTCACAGTCCACGCCAGCTCGCCGTTTTGCCATGCCTAAGCTCATTCGCTGCAAACAATATTTCTTCTTATTTAAAAAAAACCAAATTTGACTGTTTTTTATTCAAACTAAGGGTGATTTAATATTATAAAATCTTCTGTGATGCCTGTATATACTGATGTTTTTATTTTAGCGAATTACCCTTTACAATTAACATGACATTACGCCAGCGCATTTAAAATCATATCTTCAAAAGCTTTTTTATCTTCTTTGTGTATTTGCGCATTAACAGGAACATAAAAGAAAGGTGTTCGCGATGTCAGTTCGCTGAATTCAGGCTTTTGAAGTTTCATGTAATCTTTTTCGGTAGTGATTATTATTTTATTTTTTCTGAAGATATCGTTAAATATTTTTTCGATTTTCTGAATATCTTTTAAAGTATAATTATAATGGTCAGGGAAAGTCAGTATTTGAATTTCCATAAACTTTCTTTTCAGATGTTCATGTAAAGGAATGGGATTAACAATACCCGTAAATAAAACAGCTGCCGAAACATCTTTTCCCAAAGTGAATTTCGAACCGGAAAAAGGCGTGATCTCGGCATAATCCAGATAAGAAAAAAATAATTTCTGATGGCGTTCGGGTTTTATTTTTTCGACAATACTTCTTCTTTCAATCGGAGAAAATACTTTTGGTGTTTTAGTAACAATAATTATATCTGCCCTGTTGGAATTAAAACGCCATTCTCTCAATCTGCCGGAAGGAAATACAAAATCGTCTTTGTAAAAAGCCCCGTATTCAGTAAGTAATATAGACAAAGATGGCTTAACGGCTCTGTGTTGAAAAGCATCATCAAGGATAACTGCTTCAATATTTTTGTTGAATTCAAGAAGCCTGTTAATTCCATTTGTTCTGTTCCTGTCAACAGCAACAATCACATTTTTAAATTTCTTTTTTATTTGTAATGGTTCATCACCAATTTCTTCTGTCTTTGAATTATCAGATGCAATTAGAAATCCCCTGGTTTTTCTTTTATATCCTCTGCTCAAAACAGCAGTAACATGTTTTTCTTTTAAAAACCTTACCAGCAGTTCGACATGAGGAGTTTTACCCGTTCCTCCAAGTGATAAATTGCCCACGGAAATTACAGGAACATTGAATTTATTAACTTTAAAAATATGAATATCATATAAAACATTTCTTATAAATGTTATTATACCATAAATAAAAGAAACAGGAAACAATATGAGTCGTATTAAAATCATTAATACTTATTTACCAAAGACATACCTGACTGAAAATCCCATGTTGAAAACACTGGGACCAGGTTTTAAAAAGCGATAGTTAAAATCATAAAGCGGTAAAATATCCAAACCAAACGAAAGAGGAAAATCAAAAAACACATAATCAAATCCAAGAACAGCATTAACGCCAACATTAATGCCACTACCGATATAATCTTTTTTCTTCCATTCGAAATAAGGTTCTTCGCTAAAAGTACCCCCATGTAATCCGAACCCATAATACCAGTACATATGCGAGTATCTCATTCTAAAAACATGAAACGGATTTTGAATTTCCAGCAGAGCCGTCAAAGTATATCCTGCTTTCTGTACGGTAACAAAACCTTCTATTGCCTTATTATTTGCAGCATCGTGTTCGAGGTTATATTTAAAATCTATATTGCTTGTCATGAGCATTCCGGCCTCTGTTAATTCGCCAACTCCCCTGAAACCTATTCCAGCCGTATATTCCTGTGCGCTAAGTTTAACAACAGAGAAAACAATTAATGCAAAAAAGATTATTTTTTTCATTATAAATACTTTTTTATTAAAAACAAAATGCTCCCTTATAAAAAGAAAGGGAGCAATATAATTTTAAATTTAAATTTTAAAACTAAAATTCCCACAAATCATGCTCAACCTTGAATATATCGTTTTTCACTCTATCAGCTTCAAGTAAGCAATCAAATGGGTTGCAATAGTCATTAATCCATCTGTTGTAAACATTTTCTTCTTTTACAACATAGCTGCCGAATATTCTTTTCCAGAAAATATCATCAAATGTTCTTCTTTCGGCATCATTATAAAAATTAAATATTTCACTAACGGCAAGCAGTGGTCTTGCTTCTGGAAAGTATATATAAAACAAAGGTTGTTTTCCTTTTTCAACTTTTTCACCAGTAACCGGGTCAAATGTAAATTTAGTAACTAAAGGGCAGATAGATAATATTCTGACTTCCATAACTGAACGCTGTCTGTCAAAAAACCAATCTTCTTTTATCATAAATTGTTTTACATCTGTTGCATTAAATTCAACTGCCACGGCAGCTACTGAGTCTTCATCAGGATTTAATTTGCTTTTTACAGTTACGCTGTCAATTCTTGAATTTTCTTTAACAATTTCCTGTGCAGTTTTCGGTTTCGCAAAATCATCATCGGCATATGCAGTAATTTTATAAGGAGAATCAGGAACTGTAACGGCATCCCATAATGTTTGAGCTAGAGATTTTCTGTCATTTACAGGCTGGTCGGGATAATAATATGCCAGATTTATTTTTTCTCTTAAATCCATAGTACGCCATATGCGTTTTGCCCACATCATATCTGCTTCACGCAGGTATACCCACATAATAGGTTTTCTGTTGGGTGTGTGAATTTTATCCCAGGCACGGTTGAGAGGTGCTTTAATTACCTGAGAGTATAGTATTTCTCCGCTAAGAGAAAAAACTATAATTAACAGCAAAATAATTTTTTTCATATATTCCTCTCCTCTTATATTTTAATTACATTAATTTAAGAATCAAAGCAGGTAATCTTCTTGTAGTACCATCAGGTCCTCTGGCTTGTATGTTGTCAAAAAACACCTTTTGTCCTGATCTTCCTGTTTTGCATTTTTCAATACATTCGGGTGTTAACTGTGAGCCGGAAAGGTTTCTTGTAAATAATAATCCTCCCTGTCCTAAAGTTGAAAACTCAAAGCCTATAACTGTATATCTAACACCATCGAATAAAAAATCTTCCAATACTGCGTTTAAATAAGGGGCGGCTGCAATTGCATTTTTATTTACAGGACCACCTTTTGAACCGGCTATCATTGGGATAGGATCAGGAATTTTCTTTATTCTGTATGTAAATGCTCCCATTGACTTTTTTGCACCACCTAAATCAGCAGTTACGTTAACTCTTGCTTCTCCTTTTCCTCCAACTCTTACCATATACTTACCTTTACCGACTTTCCTTATTTGTCCGTTTGACATTGAAACGAAAACTTTATCATCGGACATACCCGGTACCGAGACTGATACTGGATTATCAAGACCGATATAGAACACATTCATCTTTTCAGCTGCAACAGTTGCCGATGGTCGCGCAACAACATATTCAGATTCAAACGGATACGAAACAATTTTTCCTGAAGGATCTTTTATATTTATTGTACCTGAATATTTCTGAACACCTTCTGCTCCTGCAGGAACGGCATAACGAACTTTTCCGGAGTCTCCGGCAACATTATTTCCATTAATAATTGCGTAAGGTGCTTGTGTTGAACTATAAGCAGCAACGATAATGTCCGCTTCATATTTATCACCCGACACAACAAATCTCGATTTGGGAATTACTTTTGCTCCAACTTTATCAAAAGTAAAATCTTTCGCATGTATAGAACTCATCAAAAAAGTCAGCATGTCAGCTTCAGTATTTTTTATGTCTGCAGTGAATTTGTTAAACAAAGCCACATCTGCCGCAAGAATTGTATGATAAAAAGTATTGTATTGCCATGGCATTACTCTATCTACATCTTTATTAAACCCATCTCCAGTATTAATCGGAAATTTATATTTTGGGTCAATCTTCAGAATATACTCTTTGAATTCATTAATTTTATTTTTCAGCTCTTCTCCTTTGGCACCTGTTCCTGTTTCGCTTTGCCCTATTAATATTTCCATCGGTTTATCATAATTGTCTTTCATGCCAATGTCTTTCACACTAAATGTATCAGGTCTGAAATTTTTCCAATCTTCAGAATTTCTGTCTTTAGTGCTTTTTTCAGTATATGTTATAACATCAGTTCTTAATTCTCTGATGTAATTGATAAGAGCTTCTCCTTTTGCCTGCATTTCTTTTGCCTTGTCGTAATACTTCTGAACTTTTGCCTTATCGTTATTATATGCTCCCACAAATTGCTGCCAGGTAACATTATTTTTGTTATCAAGCACTTCGTTTGCTTTCACCAAACTTTCATTAATAATTGCAAATGCATTTAATACTTCCTTTGATACGTTCAGTGCTAACAAAGCTGTTAACACCAAATACATCATATTAATCATTTTCTGTCGCGGAGTAACCGGATGATTTGATGCCATGTTTTTATAATTTTAAAACTTATATCTTAAATACCTTTTATTATTAAATTACAGTATGATTATCTGTTAACATTCATAGCACTCAACATATTGCCATAAACATTATTTAAAGCAGAAATATTAGAAGTCAACTGAGCAACAGCATCATTTAATTTTTTTGTATCATCAGCAGAATTTTTCAGATAATTTATAAATTCACTTATTCCCTGATTCAGTGATGCCGAAGCATTTGACTGTGAACTCATTTCTTTTAACTGTAATTCATAAGCAGAATTCAGTGATGATAAATTCTTTGACATGCCCTGCATCTGATTTACAAATTCCTGTCCGTTGATTTTTGAGAAATCCAATGATTGTGCTGATTTAATAAGCATTTCAGAAGATTTTTCGTAATTACTCACCAAATTCTGAGCTGATTTGCTTGCTGATTTAATTGACTGCAGATATTCTTCGTTAGCAGACACATCACCTTTCATGATTTCCGATGCCTGTTTGTATGAATTTGCCAGAATAGTTGCGGATTCTTTAACTCCACCCATAGTAGCTGCCAGTTCATTTCTAACACTTGCATCTTTTCTCATTGATTCGGAACTTTGCGTAAATGCCTGTGCTAATTCTTCAGCAGACTTGGTTGCATTTTTAATTTTGCTTGCATATTCACCACTTGCCACTGAAACCTGGGTGATGTCAGTTAGCTTTGCTGTATTTTCGCTCAGGTTTTTCAGGCCCCGCCCCAAACTCGATATTAACTCAGGACCAACTTTAGATTCCTCAAGCATTTTATCAAGTTGCTGGGTTAATGTTCCTTTCTTTTTCTTTTCAGGATCTTGAAGTCCGGCAAATTCAGGATACACTAAACTCCAATCGTATTCTGTGTGGGGTGGTTCGAAACCCGAGAAAAAGAATATTACTGCTTCGGTTCCTAATCCCAAACACAGCATAGCACCGGCACCCGGATAATGCTGTATTTTAAACAATGCGCCAAGAATTACTACTGAAGCGCCCCAGCCGTATAGTCTTGCCATGAAGACTTTATAACCTCTTGATTCGTAAAAAGCCATAATTTTAGATTTTTAATTGGTTAGTACTTATTTATTTTTTTATTTTATGTTTGGCTAAATTATTAATTATTTTTTTTAAAAAGCAACATTAAAACACATTATTTTTTATAAAATATACACAATTGCAAATATGCAAGATGAAATCATTAAAATTTAAGATTATTAATAAACATTAGAAGAACCGCCACCATCACCTATGTCTCTTCCTAAATAGGATTCAACACATCTGAAACCGATATAACATTTTGCAGTATCTTGATATTCATAAGTTCTTGTACCTGTTTGCATATAATAGCCAATACCTGTCCATGAGCCGCCTCTTGTTACTTTTCTTTTCAACACAGGAGGGTCATCATCTTTTGCTTCATAAACATAATCCATATTTATATCGTGTGCAAAATTATAAGCTGATTCATCAAAAGCATTGCTTGTCCATTCGGCAGCATTTCCTGCCATATCATACAATCCAAAATCATTGGGTGCATAGTGGGCAACAATAATACATTGTAATCCGCCGTCATCCAGATAATTTCCTCTTAAGGGTTTATAGTTGCCAAGAAAACATCCATTACTGTTACGAATATAAGGACCGCCCCATGGAAAAGGACTTAAATCCAATCCTCCGCGTGCAGCCCATTCCCATTCCGATTCGGTAGGTAACCTGAAATCCTGAACTATAGTTTCATCGCGGCTGATAAGATATTCATTCAATAACTGAGTTCTCCACACGCAAAAAGCACGTGCCTGTTTCCAGCTAACACCAACAACCGGATAATAATCATAAGCGGGATGCCAGAAATAAGCATTTGTCATAGGTTCATTGAATGAGTATACAAAATCATGTACCCAGCAAAGCGTATCCGGATAAATATTTATTTTATCTTTTCTAATAAAATAGCTTCTGTCGGGTATGCCGTTCAAATATTTGCCGGTTTTAAAATCAAACCTGTTTGCTTTGGAAGCTGCAGATTTGTAATCAATCATATAATAATCAAACATTAACTTTCTGGTATCTAATTCTTTTCTACGGTAATATCTTTCGTGCTGAGGAAGGTATAATGGTTCTAAAACATCTCTGTCTTCCTGTTCATCCCATCTTATTTTTTCTCTCCAGTTATTAATAGGAGGTTCAAGTGGTTGTCCCCATTCATCTTCTGTAACCAAGTGTGCTTCATTTTGTTCTCCTAACATTTTATGAGCAATTGAGTCTCTAACCCAGTAAACAAATTGTCTGTATTCATTATTCACTATCTCTGTTTCATCCATATAAAATGCAGCAAGGGAAACAGTTTTTGATTGAGCTGTGAATGAGTAAGGCACATCCTGATCACTAGGTCCCATATTATAACTTCCCTGAGGAATAAACAACATTCCATAAGGTATTGCCTGATAGAAGTCGTCTCGGTATTGCACTCCTATTAATTGCCCTTTGCCTGGGTCTCCACAACTGCCCAGCATGCCGAGCAATATGGAAACTAATACAATACTACTACTTAAAGTTACTATTTGTTTTTTCATAGTTTTTTGACAATTTGGGATTATTAGTGATTTTTAGTTTTAATAATTTTTACGAAATTTATTTTTAAATGGTTTCGTAAAACTGTGTTTATTATTTTTTATAAAAATCTGGTTGTTTTGTGTGCTGTCGGTTTGTAAGGTTTAACTATCTTGAAACAATAGCTTGCCATAACTTCCCATGTGCCGTCGCTATAATTGTTTTTGCCTATTTCTGAAGTTGTGAAATCATAAGATATTCCGATTTTGTATGATTTAAAGTACATTCCCACGAGAAAAGCCACAGCATCTTCATATCTGTAACTTACTCCACCCCAGAATTTCTTATCAAACAAAATAAGAGCATTCACGTCATACTGAGTTGATGCACCATCGCTTTTCACAAAAACTGAAGGGATGAAGTCAACTTTGGAAGAAACATTAAATGTATAACCGGCGATAAAATAATAGTGGCGGGCATTTTGTGATGTGGCAAGGGTTTGGGCATAGCCTTTAAATCCTTTGCCTTCTATCATTTGGGAAGAACTTGCGCCAAAATATATTTTATTCTGTATTTCATAAAATATTCCGAAGTTTATATCAAAAAACATATCGCTTGCTTTTGTTTTAGGATTAATCACAGGGTCATTAGCATCGAATGCTTTGAATTTGTTAAAATCAATCACATCGTTTAACAATCCCAATTGCAAGCCTATACCCAGGTTCCCTCTTCCAACAACAAAATTATAAGCATATGCTCCCTTGATATATGTTCTGTCGGCCGCGCCCAATATGTCTTTGTATATAGTCAGACCAAGTCCACCCATAAGTGGATTAACATATCCGTCTACTGTTAACTGGTAAGTTTTAGGTTCGCCGCCAAAACCCATCCATTGGTTCCTACCCTGTAAGTTCACACAAATAGCTTTGTTAAAACCAGCATAACCGGGGTTTACTCCGAAGTGGTTAAACATGTTTTGCGTAAACTGATATTCCTGTTGTGGAAATGCAACATCAACAATTGCAAGTGTCAAGATTAAAATAAATAATTTTTTCATAGTCATTAATTGTTTAATTTTTAATTTGAGGGCATAAAATAAATAAAAAAAATCCATAAAAACAAAATTTTATTAATTATATTTTAAATTAATTTATTAACAAATATAACAATATTTTGTAAGTCGTTCTTTTTGTACGTATTTTTTTAAGAAAAGGTTATGCTATCAGCTGAATTTCTGATAGGCCTGCCACCACCTGTCGGGCATATCTTCCTTGCATGCTGACTGGTAATCGTTATATGAGCAGGGAATGAGGTGATGTCTTTCGTATTTATCTGCAGTACAGGGTACTTCCATCCACCATCTGTCGCTTTTTTTACTTTTATAAAAAACTATCTCGTATTTATTTTTCTGTATATTGACTCTGTATTGCAAATAGTCGGATTTATCTTTCAGGGGAAAATCGTGTTTTCTGTTATAAAATCCATCAATAAAGTACCAGATTATTTGTGCAACAAGGTGGGACGTTTGTTCTTCCTTGTCAAGTCGTGGATTCAGTTCATAAAAACCGATTGATGACAATTTGTCGCTTAGTCCGGCATACCGTGCTATCCTGCACATTTCTTCCCCATAAAATCCATTAGGGTATGCGTTCCCGTTCGCAGGAGCATCCGACTTTCTGATTGACGAAATGTCAATACTAAGCATATCTGCATTTCTGACTATGGGTTCCACTTCTTCCATGTCTGCCCTTACTTCGCCCAGCCTGTAAATATCAAAATAGAGTTTTTTCATCAGCTCAATTGCATCCTGGTCTACAAAATATGTTTGATAGCCCACGTTGGCGTAGTTAAACAAAAAATTCGGCTGATGTAAAATTATCTTGCTCAGGTAAGAGTGTGAATTAAGGTCGGCTTCGTCTTTTCCAAGGTCAAAGTGCGAATCTACCGTTACAATGTTTATTATCTGTCCCAATTGTTCATAAGCAAGATAATTCGCATAAGTTATATCCTGGCTTCCACCTATTATTACCGGCAAAATGTTGTTTTTTATCAATTCCTCAACTACTGAGCTAACAGCAAAGTAAGTATCATTAACATCGAAACCCCTTTTGATGTTTCCAAGGTCGGCAATTTTCAATTCATGTCCGCCGGAAAAAAGTTTATAAAAATATTTCCGGACATAATCGGGAGCCAAAGCACATCCTTCATTGTTTACATTTTTTCTGTCTTCTTTCACGCCAATGATGGCAATATCTACATCGTCCAGAACGGGGAAACTGTTTTCACCGGTATAAGGTTTAATAATATTTCCCAGCATGCCTTTTGAAAATTCACCATCGGCATACAGAATATCTTTGTCGGCAGGTTCAAAATATACAGATATTTCCATTCAGCAAAATTAAGAAAATTTCTAAAACCAGAAACTTATTTAATTTTTATTATCAGTGAATTTATTTAAAATGCTTGTGGTTTGTTGTTACGATTTTTACTAATGACCAATGACTTTTTTAAACAACAAACCTATTTTTTCACGTAATATTTCATCTTTGATTTTCTTGCAGGTTTTTCGTTTTTTTTGTCTTCTTCGGCAATTTTAAGGCAATCTTCTACAGTAAGGTTAGCGACATCTTTTTTATCTTTAGGCAATTTAAAATTTTCTTTTCCTATCA
>JAQUPB010000056.1 GCA_029004185.1 Bacteroidales bacterium
TTACCTTTGGACTGAAGGACAAACAACTGCTTTAATAGACAGCATAGCATCCGGAGATTATCATTGTGTAATAACAGATACAAACGGATGTAAAATAAACTTTGATTATACTCTCGATAATCCAGATCCACCTATAGTCACTCTATCTTTTACGTCACCTGATACAACCTGTTCAAATGCCTCGGCATTTCTTCTTACAGGTGAGAATCCCACAGGAGGAGCATGGTCAGGTACAGGCGTTGAAGTTGATCAATTTAACCCTTCTACTGCTTCTATCGGATGGAATATCATTTTATACACATACGTTGATTCCAACAATTGCAAATCAACTGCAATAGATAGTATTTATGTTGATGTTTGCAGCGATTTAACAAAATCCACTTTTCCGGAAGGCATTAAGGTTTTTCAAAACCTCACAAATAATATTGTAAAAATAACTTCTTCCTGCAATAATTCTTTTCCCGAAATAGAAATAATAAATTTATTGGGCGTTATAATTTATCATGATAAAATGACGGAAAAAAATAAAGAAATCGACATCAGCAAATTTGAAAATGGAATATATTTTATAGTTGTCAGAAGCGATACAAAGCGTTCAATATTTAAAATAATAAAAGCCGGTTAATTTTCAAATAGATAAAATAACATATAGTCGGTGACAACATATCTATAATATTAGTGTTTCAAAGTAAGTTATTAACAAAACAGCTCATTTTTAAACAAAACATCAATTTCTTTCAAAAAATTTTTTTTTATCTAAGTAATGATTTAAATTTGTAATGATAATTTATTTAATTATAAACCTTTAAACAATTAAAAAAATGAACAAAGCTGAATTAATCGACGCAATTGCAGCATCAGCAAAGCTGACTAAAGCTGATTCAAGAAAAGTTCTTGACGCTTTCATTACTACTACAACTAAAGCTTTAAAAAAAGGTGAAAGAGTAGCATTAATAGGTTTTGGATCTTTTTCAGTAGTTAAAAGATCTGCAAGAAAAGGAAGAAACCCACAAACCGGTAAAGTAATTAATATTGCTGCTAAAAAAGTGGCAAAATTCAAAGCCGGAGCTGAACTTAAATCTGCAGTGAAGTAAATTGCGATTTGGATTAAGTAAAAGAGGCTTTCTGAAAAGATAGCCTCTTTTATTTTTATCTATTTGTATTTTTTTGTCGGGGTGGCGTCCCGATAGCTATCGGGATGAACCCACGATCCGATTTTTTGTCGGGGTGGCGGGACTTGAACCCGCGACCCCTAGCACCCCATGCTAGTACGCTAGCCAACTGCGCCACACCCCGAGTTAGTTTCCAGTTTATAGTTTCCAGTTTCCGGTTTTTTCCAACTGAGAACTGTAAACTGAGAACTGTAAACTATTTTTCTGCAAATATATGTTTTAAAAATCAGTTTTCAAATTTACATGCCTGGGCAATATTCTCTATCTTTCCAACATCCATCCATTTATCATCATCATGATAATATGCAATTATTCTGTTGTTTTCACAAAGCCGCAAATACAAATTCACAAGCGAGAATTTTCCTTCTTCAGTGATCAGATTAAATATTTTTGGTGAAATAACCTGAATACCACTGAATGCAGCAACGTTCAAATATTTTTCAAAATTCCTTACAATTCTTATTTCTTTGGTTTCTTCGTTCTGCCATCCGCAAAGCATATTGTTCGCATTAAACAAAAGATATCTTGATGTCTTTCTTTGTCTTACTGCAAGAGTTGCAAGAACATTTGACTTCTCGTGAAAATCAATTAACGCCTCTAAATCAATATTGGATAATATATCAACATTGTAAACCAAAAAGGATTTGCCATCATTGAAAAAAGAGGAAGCTTTCTTTAATCCTCCACCCGTATCAAGCAACTCACCTGATTCATCGGAAACTGTAACATTCACATCAAAATTATTTTTTTCTTTTAAATATTCTTTAATCTTTTCCGCAAAGTGATGAACATTTATGATAATGTCATTAATTCCCTGAGAAGATAATTTCTTAACTGCAATTTCCAGTAACGTTACTCCGTTTATCTTAACCAGAGCTTTAGGAATTTCATCCGTAAGAGGTTTCAGGCGTGTTCCCAAACCTGCTGCAAAAATCATTGCTTTCATAAAATCAGTTTAGAGTTTTCAGTTTACAGTTTTTAGTTAGGAGTTTATATAATCTGTAATCTTTATTTCTTTTAAAAAATTATCCCACTTCATTATGCTTAACAACTATATTAATATCATATTTTTCTTTCAGATGCTTTGCGAGTATATTTGCGCAATATACCGAACGGTGTTGTCCGCCCGTGCAACCAAATGTTACCAGCAAGTCGGCAAAATTTCTTTTTTTATAATTTTCAACCGACATATCAACAATCGAAAAAACATTCCGCAAAAATATTTTCACTTCTTCGTACTTTTCCAAAAATTCAATTACCTCACTATCTTTCCCTGTCAGGGTTTTAAATTCAATTAATCTTCCCGGGTTTGGCAACGCCCTGCAGTCGAAAACAAAACCGCCTCCATTACCCTTATCATCTCCGGGAATTCCGTTTTTATAAGAGAAACTTTGAATGCGTATTGTTAATTTATTATCCGTTTGTCCGGTTTTGTTCAGATAAGTTGATTTAACAATTTTCTCCCAGCATTTTTTTAATTCAGGAATTTCAAGAGGCAATGAAGTATTATTTATAAGCCATACAATATTATCAATTGCAAAAGGAATGCTTGCCAGAAAGTGTTCCTTGCGTTCATAGAAGCCGCGAAAACCATATGCGCCAAGCGCCTGCATTATTCTTATAAAAACAAATCCGAAAAAATAATTTTTAAATTTACCGGCATCAACAGAAATGTATGAAGACAAAACCTTAATATAATAATCCGTTAATTCATTTCTTACATTCTGCGGAATATCGGCTTTAGCATCATACAGCAGCGAAGCCAGATCGTACTGCAAAGCGCCTTTTCTGCCGCCCTGATAATCCACAAAATACGGCTTGCCTTCAACAAGCATAATATTTCTTGACTGAAAATCGCGGTACAAAAAGAAATTGCTGTCTGCTTCGAGCAGGTAATTTGCAAATATTTCAAAATCGTTTTCCAGTTTTTGCTCGTCAAAAGAAACTTTGGATAGCTTTAAAAAATAATATTTGAAATAATTCAAATCCCACAACATTGATTGTTTATCGAAACTTCCACGCGGATAGCAATATTTATAATCAATATCTTTCCCCGCATTTATCTGGAATAAAGGCAGGACATCAATTACTTTTTTATAAACATCAGTAAATTCCTGCTTCCATTCTTTTCCGTTTCTGTTTTCAGTAAGAAAAGAAAACAATGTTGTGTCGCCCAAATCCTCCAGCAAATAAACCGAGTTTGACAAATCTTCGGCATAAATTTCCGGAACATTAAGTTTTTTATTCAGGAAATGTTTTGTGAAATTTATAAAAGCTGTATTTTCTTTTGAGTCTTCGTTATAAACACCAATCGCAGATTTGTTTTCATTTTCCAATCTGTAATAAATGCGGTAGGAACCGGAAGCGGGCAATGGTTCAATTGTAATGGGGCTTTCATTATAAAATTGTTCAAAAAGTCCGCTTAAACTCTTTTCAATTTTCTTTTTGAGCTCGGTGTTCACAAATTGTTGTTTTTAATAATCAAACAATAATTTTCAAAGATAACAAAATATTATTTTGGTATATATCTGTTTATTTATCAACATGAATAAAAGCGTAATCGAAAATCAATTTGTTTACCCCTGTCCCTAAAGGGAGCAAATTGATTTTCTTCACACCCTTTAGGGTCAGGGGTAAATGAAGAAAATCAATCTTTTAAATTGCAAAATAAAACTAATTTGTGTTTTTTTTATTTAGGGTGTAACTTTGTGGCATATTCAAACGTCTTATTCAGGAATTCAGACAAAATACATGACAACATCAGAATTCAATACATGTGTTGATTTACATTCAGATGGCATATATCGCTTCATTTTGAAAAATATGCGCGACGAAGACGAAGCAAAAGATGTTATTCAGGATGCATTTGAAAAAATATGGATTAAGCATGAAGAAATTTCGTTTGAAAAAGCAAAGTCTTACTTTTTTTCTTCTGCATATCACACGATGATTGACAGATTGAGAAAGAAAAACAAACAGGTTAAATACGACGAGGAAATTAATCATGAAAGCATGCTTCACTCAAAACAATATTCCGATTTAAAGCAGGTGCTTGACGAGGCAATTAAAAAGCTGCCTGAAGCACAAAGGTCGGCTCTTTTATTGAGAGATTACGAAGGATACAGTTATGAGGAAATAGGCGAAATAACAGGATTGAATGAATCGCAGGTTAAAGTTTACATTTACCGTGCAAGAATATTTTTAAAAGATTATTTAGTAAGCATTGATACGGTTTTATAGAAAACATGGGAATAAACAGAAATAATTACGAGGAATACTTCCTTGATTTCATGGAAGGCAATCTCACTCCCGGGCAGTCAGAGGAGTTATCTTTATTTCTCGAACAAAACTTCGACCTGAAAGAAGAATTCGAACAAATAGTATTTGTGTCGCTCAAACCCGATGAAAACATTAAATTTTCAGCAAAAAATATTTTAAAGAAAGAGGAAACATCATTAATAAATGAAACGAATTACAATAATTTCCTTGCAGCATTTATAGAAGGAAATCTTTCTTCAGACGATAAAATTCAATTGAACATATTCCTGAAAGAAAATCCAAAACATAAAAAAGAATTCGAAGCAATCAGGAAAACAATATTAGTTCCCGATTCGAGCATTGTTTTCGAAAATAAAACTTCATTAAAACATTTCGAAATACCTTTTTATAAAAATGTTTATACTTATGCCTCTGTTGCAGCATCAATAATATTATTGTTCGGATTATACTGGATTGTAAATATCAAATCCATAAATGACGAAAAATTTCTTTCATATAATTATACAAGCAAAAAGCCTGTAAAAAAAGCAAAACCCGCTTCAAAAAATAACACCAAACGCATAAGAAGCTATACCATAAATAATCAGCCGCTGATAGTGAAATCGAGTAAATCAAACCTTCAATATATCGAAAAAGAATCTGCTGATGAACCGGATAATGTCAACAAAACAAATGAATCGGTTGCTTCGCTTAATTTAAATAAAATGAAATCCAAAGAACCGGTAATTCAAATTCAAACAAGCAATATAGTGCCTCAATTTATTAATACCGACAATGTAAATGTAATTCTTCCTGTAAGTTCAGATGAAATCGCTCAAAATAATCCCGCAGAAAAAACCTCAACATTAAATAAGTTTTATAAAAAAGCAACCGCAATATTTTCAGAAAATAAAAGCGATGATAATGCCGATAAAAATACCGAGCTGAATCCAAAAGCAAGCATGTGGGATTTGGCATTTGTAGGTTTAAAAGGATATAACAGAATTTTTCATAAAAATGTTGATATGGAAAGAAAATACTATGACAATGGAAATCTCGCATCGGTAGTTATAAAAACAGAAAAATTCGAATATGCAAAACATTATAAAGAAAAATGATTCACTTGTAACTTTCCGGTTATTGTGTTCGTCACATTCAAAACAAATAACCACAAAAAATAAAAGCCATGAAAACAACAATCTCAAAAACAAAAAAAATTATCATAGCATCAGTTTATTTGATAATTTCGATCTGCAGTGTTCATGCACAAACTGACAGCACCGTAGAAAAATCATTTCCGGGTTTAAAGGGAATAGATGTAAGAGGATATTTAAAAGTTGACATTCAGCAGGGAGACAATGAAGGCATAAAAATAGTCGCCGATAAAATAAATTTTGAAGCCATAAAAACGGTTTTAAAAGATGGTATTCTGAAAATTTATACCGATGGCGAACTAAAAGGAAAGACATACATTCTTGTTACAGCAAAGGAATTCAAAAGCATCACGGCAAAAGACGTAACAACCATTACCGGCCTCAGCCTTATTAAAACAGAAAAGATTGATTTAAAAAGCGAAGGTCTGGGAAGAATCACAATTGATCTTGAAGCCGCAAAAGCAAACATCTATATTGATGGAGCAGGAGGCATTGTTATCAAAGGGAAAACCGAAACTGCCGAAATAAATTCATCGGGAGCAGGAAGATTCAATGGAGATGATTTCGAAATACAAAAATGCAAAATATCAGCCTCAGGAGCTTCAAACATAAAATTAAATGTTGTCAAAGAACTTGATGCAAAAGTTACCGGTGCATCCAATTTAAAATATAAAGGAAAACCGGAGTTAATAAATAAAACCATTTCGGGAGTTGGCAAAATTATAGGATACAGCAATCCGAACGACTCTACAATTTACCAAAGTGAAGACATGAAAATAATACTTGGCGATAAGAAAATAATTATCGGAGCCGATGATGATGAAGATGACGGCGAACATCATCATCACAGCGATACCTGTTGTAATGACATCAACAAAAAATGCTGCAAAACTAAAATCAGGTGGTTTGGTGTTGATATAGGCATAAACGGATACTTAAACGCCGAAAACAAAACCGAAATGTATCACGGATATGACTTCCTGAAATTAGATTATGCAAAAAGCATGGTTGTAAATGTAAATTTCTTACAGTTTCATTTTAAAATAATCAAAAACTATGTAAACCTTGTCAGTGGCCTGGGATTCGAATTAAACAATTACAGGTTCGAAAACAATTATAATCTTTTACCCGATTCAGCAAGAATAGATGCAACAGAAGAAACCGCATACAGATACAAAAAGAACAAGCTGGTTGTTAATTTTCTGACAGCTCCGCTTTTACTGCAGTTCGACACAAAACAGAATAAAAAATACAAATCATTTCACTTATCAGCAGGAGTTGTGGGAGGATATAGAATAGGGTCGCATACAAAAAGAGTAATAACAAGAAGAAATATCATGCCAAAAATTCATGATGACTTTAACCTGGCTCCATTCAGATATTCAGCATTAGTTAAAATCGGGTATGGGGACATTTCAATTTTCGGAACATATTCATTCAGCAACTTGTTCGAAGAAAAAGAAGGACCTGTACTTCATCCTTTTTCAGCAGGACTTTCATTTAATATATAGATCAAACAAAACAAACAATTAATCAAAAAAGCTGTTCACGCAAAACGAACAGCTTTTTTTTCAAAACAAAATATAAATAATGTGCAAAAAAAATTCTTGAGTTAATATTTTTTGAATAAAATTTCTTACATTTACAAACTAAAATAAATTTTGTGTCAGACAGTTTAGTAATAATACCAACATATAACGAAAAAGAGAACGTTGCCAAAATAATCAGGAAAGTGTCGTCTTTACCTAAAGACTTCAATATCCTGATTGTTGACGATAACTCACCTGACGGCACTGCTCAAATCGTAAAGTCCTTAATGAATGAATTCCCGGGCAGATTATTTTTAGAAGAAAGAACGGGCAAATTAGGGTTAGGAACAGCATATATTCATGGATTCAAATGGGCTTTGAATAAAAATTACGAATACATCTTTGAGATGGATGCTGATTTCTCACACAATCCCGAAGATCTCCCACGGCTTTATAATGCATGTGCAATTGATGGAGCAGACCTTGCAATAGGTTCGAGATATATTACAGGAGCAAATGTTGTGAACTGGCCTATGGGCAGGGTGCTTATGTCTTATTATGCTTCGGTTTATGTAAGAATTGTTACGGGAATGAAAATAAAAGATGCTACAGCCGGATTCAAATGTTACAAAGCGAAAGTGCTTAGGACCATAGAACTTGATAAAATTAAATTCATAGGATATGCCTTCCAGATAGAAATGAAATTCACTGCATGGAAATTCGGCTTTAAAATAATTGAAGTTCCTATAATATTTACCGACAGAACCGAAGGAAAATCGAAAATGAACAAAGGAATTTTCAAAGAAGCTTTTCTGGGAGTAATCGAATTGAAGTTCGGAAGTCTATTGAGATCATATAAAAGAAAAGGAAATTAATAAACAACTTTATTCTATAATACAAATAGTTTGTGGTTTGTAGTTGTTTCTATTTTTTTTAACTACAAACAACAAACACTTTAAACAACAAACAGAAAATAATTTAAACATCAGTTTTAATTACTGATTATTTACAAGAAAAGTATGATTCTTCCATGAACGATTATTTAATTAAGAATGCTGTTATTGTTAATGAAGGCGGAAGCCATATTGCTGATGTACTAATAGAAGGCGAAAGAATAAAAAACATTTTCAGAAAAAACAATTTCACAGACAGTTCTCCCCTATCTTCCAGAAATACGATAAATGCAGAAGGCAAATATTTATTTCCCGGTGTCATTGATTGTCATGTACATTTCCGCGAACCCGGTTTAACCGAAAAAGGAGATATCTATACAGAGTCAAAGGCTGCAGTTTCGGGAGGCATAACTTCATACCTCGAAATGCCCAACACTATTCCCTTTGCCGATTCAATAAAATCAGTAGAAGAAAAAAATAAAATTGCATCCGTAAAATCCATTGCCAATTATTCCTTCTTCCTCGGAGCAACCGGAGAAAACATAAATGAAATAAAAAAAATAAATCCCAAAAATATTTGCGGACTAAAGTTGTTTATGGGTTGTTCCACAGGCAACATTTTAATTGACGACAAAAAAACATTAAATGAAATTTTCACTGAATCGCCCGTATTAATTGCAGTGCATTGTGAAGACGAAAAAACAATAAACGAAAATTTAAATATATTCAGAAAAGAATACGGAGAAGACATTCCCCCAAAATACCATGCCGAAATACGAAGCGCAGAAGCCTGTTACAAATCAACTTCTCTTGCAATTGAACTTGCGGAAAAACATAATACAAGACTGCATATAACTCATGTCTCAACTGCAAAAGAATTAAGCTTATTAAAAAATAACATTTCATTGCCTCAGAAAAAAATTACATCCGAAGTAAGTGTTCATCATCTCTGGTTCGATGACAGCGATTACAAAAAATCCGGAAACCTGATAAAATGCAATCCTTCCATAAAAACATTAAATGATAAAGAAGCTTTGCTTGAAAATTTAATAAACAACAAAATTGATATAATTGCCACCGACCACGCTCCTCATACATTGGCAGAAAAACAAAACAAATACCTAAAATCGCCGTCGGGTATTCCTATGGTTCAGCATTCATTAACTGCAATGCTTGAATTAAATCATAAAAACAAAATATCGCTGGAAAAGATTGCAGAAAAAATGTGTCATTCGCCTGCAGAGTGTTATAAAATCAAAGACAGAGGTTACATTCGCGAAAATTATTATGCCGACCTCGTTATTGTTGACTTGAATTGTCCGTGGAAAATTGACAAATCAAACATGCTTTCGAAGTGCAAATGGTCGCCCTTTGAAAACGCAACCTTCAATTCAAAAGTATTATATACATTTGTTAACGGCAATCTTGCTTTTAACAACAATAATTTTAATGAAGAAGCAAAAGGAAAAATATTGGAGTTTAACAGATAGAAAAAAATTATGATTAATACAAAAACAGCAGGCATAATATGCTTATTATTTTTTTCGGTTTTTATTTTTTCATGCAAAGAAAGAAACGTTAAGATTCCTCCCGAAATAATTTCCAAAGACACAATGACGTACTTAATAGCCGACCTGCAGATAATAGAAGCTGCAATTCTGATTAATTCCATAAACGGAGATTCCACATTGCCGAAGAATATTCAATCTTTTTATGAAACGGTTTTTAAAAAATACAAAGTCAATAAACCGAGATTCAAAAAAAGCATGAAATTTTACGTTGAAAATCCCGAAATGCTGGAAAAAATTTATGAAGACGCAGTAAACATATTGGTGATAAAGCAAAGCGAAGAAGCAATTAAAAACAAGTAAATTAAACCGGCCATGAGCTTTACCAATGAAGATTTTCATATAACCACCGAACGTTTTATTGATATTGAAAATGTTATCAGGAACAAGAACCCGAAACTCCTGAAGTTATTGCCACGCTTTATTTTGAAATATTTAATAAATATCTTACATGAAGATGAATTAAATAAAGCAATATACGGAAACAGGGATAAAACAGGAACCGACTTCACAGATGCAATGCTCAACGAATTTCAGGTTATAATGAAAATACAGGGACTGAAAAACATACCCGAAACAGGAAAATATATTATAGCATCAAATCATCCGTTAGGCGGCCTTGACGGAATGGCATTAATGAGCGCTGTCGGAAAAGTACGAAAAGACATTAAATTTCCTGTTAATGATTTATTGATGCATATACCAAATCTTCGTCCTTTATTTATTCCATTGAATAAACTTGGTAAAAACACAGAATACGTTGAACAAATTGAGCAAACTTTCGCTTCTGACAACGTAATTCTTTATTTTCCGGCAGGTTTATGTTCAAGAAAACAAAACGGGATAATAATGGATTTGGAATGGAAACCTACATTTATTAAAAAAGCAATACAATATAAAAGAGATATTCTGCCTGCACATATTGACGGAAAAAATTCAAATTTCTTTTATAATCTGTCAAATTGGCGAAAAAAAGCGGGCATTCGTCAAAATATTGAAATGATATATCTAGTTAATGAAATGTATAAGCAAAAAAATAAAATAATTAATATTATCTTTGGCAAGCCAATTTCATATGAAACATTTGATAAAAAATTTAATAATCTGCAATGGGCTGAAATAATAAAAAAACAGGTTTATGAACTAGCGGTAAAACAAGAGCTCCCGTTGCAATGAATATAGTATTAAAATAATTTAATTTTACAACAGTAATCAGCAATATGGGTAATCAGTAATCAGTTATCAGTAACCGGTAAAATCAACAATATCCAAAACATTGGACATAATATTAACAAAGCAGAATTTTGCAACTGATTACCGATAAACGATTACCGGATACTAAAAAAAATTGCTGCATAAATAATTTGTTGATACAACAGTATAAGAATAAATAAATATTTGCATGAAGAATATAATTCCACCAATAGACAGAAAAATTATTGAGAAAGAACTTACAAAAGATAAGTTTTTGCGGGATACCAATAACGGAGATAATAAAATTTATGTAATCACATATCACGATTCCCCCAATATAATGCTTGAAATAGGAAGAATTCGTGAAGTCACATTCAGAGAGGCAGGCGGTGGAACGGGAAAAGAAGTTGACATTGATATATTTGATTCTGCGCCTATACCATACAAACAATTAATAGTATGGAGCCCGAAAGACAAAGAAATTACGGGAGGTTACAGATTTATTGAATGTAAAGATATCCTGAAAAAACATAAAAAAGGAGAAGAGATTGAACTTGCTACTGCAGAACTATTCAATTTTTCCGAAAAATTCATTGAAGATTATTTACCCCATTCAATTGAACTCGGCAGGTCATTCGTTCAGCCTATGTATCAGCCAGTGAACAACAGCAGAAAAGGACTGTTCTCGCTTGATAATTTGTGGGATGGCTTAGGCACACTGGTTGTTGACAATCCTGACATAAAATATTTTTTCGGAAAAGTTACAATGTATCCGCATTTTAATCAAAGTGCAAAAGATATGATATTGTATTTCCTTTTTAAATATTTCCCCGACAAAGACAATTTAGTTCATCCCAAAGATCCTTTTTTAATTAAAACCGACATAATTGAACTTGAAAAAATATTTAACGGCGGAAATTACGGAGCTGACTATAAACTTTTAATTCAGGCATTAAGAGGAATAAACGAAAACATTCCTCCTTTAGTAAATGCATACATGAGTTTAACTTCCACAATGCGCACATTCGGGACCGCCATTAACAAAGGATTCGGCAATGTCGAAGAAACAGGCATACTTGTAACAATCGGCGATATTTACGACATGAAAAAAGAAAGACATCTGTCTACCTATAAAAAAAAGGAATAAATAAAATTCTTTTGTGAGAAAAAACAAAAACAAAATTTTCAATCGTATAGTTCTGCTTTTAAACCTGACAGTTGTCATTGCCTTATTCATTTCTTATATCTCTCAATACGTAAGTCCCGAAAAATACTGGCATATGGCATTTTTCGGCGTAGCTTATCCATTGGTACTAATCGCAAATATTTTCTTTATTTTTATATGGGCAATAAAGAGAAATTTCTATTTTATGATTTCGCTGATTTCGATTTTAATAGGATGGCATGTATTGACAAGGTTTGTAGTAATAAATAAAAAAACAGATAACCTTCCTAAAAATACAATAAAAGTGATGTCGTACAATGCAAGGAATTTTGATTTATATAATTACCTTCCAAAATGGAAATTAAATTTTGAAAAAAGAAACAAAATATTCGACCTCTTAACAAAAGAATCGCCCGACATTATTTGTTTTCAGGAATTCGTTCATGATGCCTTAAAACAATTCAAAACTCACGATACGATAATCCAATTCCTGAAAACAAAATATTTTCATACGGAATATACAAAGTCATCAAAAAATATAAATTTTTTCGGTGTTGCAACGTACAGCGTTTATCCCATTATTAACAGGGGTAAAATAAAATTCAATACAACTTCAGGCAATACCTGTATTTATTCAGACATAGTGATAAATAAAGATACCATAAGGGTTTACAATGTTCATTTTGAATCGGTGCGCCTCAGTCCCGAAGATTACCAGTTTGCCGAGGAAATAAAAAAGAACCTAAAGGAAAACGAGAAATTTGGAGACAATTCAAAACGCATAATAAGAAGACTGAAAACAGCATATCAGAAACGCGCTTCTCAGTCCGAACTTGTTGCCGAAAGCATTATGGATTGTACTTACCCTGTTATTCTTTGCGGCGATTTTAACGATACCCCATGCTCCTATTCATATAAAACAGTCGCAGCAGGTTTAAATGATGCTTTTGTTGAAAGTGGCAATGGTATTGGCAATTCATATGTTTCAAAACTTCCTTTTTTCAGAATAGATTATATTCTTTACAGCAACAGATTCAAATCGTACAATTATTCTGTAATTAAAGAAAAACTTTCCGACCACTATCCGGTTACTGCATTCCTGGAATTGAAAAGAAAATAAAGTTTTCAGTTTTAAAAACATATCCCTATTATCCCTTCTCGAGAAGGGATTCTTATCCACTTGCTTCGCTTTTTTTATGCTGGGTAATTCGCCAAAAGAATTTTTCGTAAAATAAATTATTTGTATCGTTCCTACGGAACTTTAAATAATCCGGATTACATTATTCTACCAACATTTCGTCCCGAACGGGACGCGATGTTGGTAGAAAATAAAAATAGAAAAATATTTAAGCCCCGTAGGCGGCGACACGTATTTAAACTTTAAAACAATAATAAATAAAAAAGCCGAATTTGATTGTTTTTATTCAAATTCGGGATAATTTAATATTAAAAAAACTTCTGTAATGACTGCTAATATTGGTATTTTCATTTCAGCGAATCATCCTATGCTTGTGCGATTGCTTCCATCGAGATGGAATACAAGGGCGTGTCTTTTTTGCTCTTTGCCCTCCGCTCTTCTCTTAGCTCTTCGCTCTCTGCCCTATACTCTACGCTCCTGAATCAATATAAAACCGTCACCGACCCTCTCTTGGTAATAACGCTGCCCTCAAAATTATTGAATTTCAATAAATACAGATACACTCCTATAGGTACCAAACTACCACCAACCCTTCCGTCCCATCCTTCTTCCGGACTATTGCTTTTATAAACAATTCCACCCCATCTGTTAAAAATCAAAAATTCATAATCGCGCGAATTAATGAATGAACCTTCGGGCTTTAAAATCCTGTTCAAACCATAAGGATTAAAGCCGCTTGGAATAAATACCCTCGGTGTTTGGTATACCTCAACTACATTTGAAGTGCTTGAATCAGTGAATCCATATGGATTGCCAATGCCTTCCACTGCCCTTATATAATATTTAAAACTTCCTTCGGAATAATAATAATCATCAACAAAATCGGTGTATGTTGTTGCTTTTGGTAAATTTTTTACAGGAGCTCCGTCAGCAGGCATCTGGTCAATTGCCCTGTATATTATATATTCCTTCACGCCTCCGAGCCAATCTTCATAATCGTTCCATGTAACGGAATTTGACATATCAAAATTCGCTGTAACTGATAATAAAATTGTTCTCCCTACATTAGAAGTAATAATTTCATTGTCGCAACTATCAATAACAACAACTTTGTAATAATAACTTTGCGAACTGACACTTACTCTTGAATCGGTGTAATTTATAACAGAACTTGAAAAATCATATATGGTTGCAATAATATTATACGGTCCCAACAAATCCAAAGAGCGCACGATATTGCATTTTTTAATATACCCGCTTATATCAATATAAAATGACACTTCAACTGATTTATCGGGAAGAACAGTTGCATATTTCAAATAACAATACTGCGGTGCTTTTGGTGAATTAATTGTTTCACAAACAATATTTGAAGATGACGATTTTTGCCCCGATACCGAATATGCCTGAACAAAATAGCAATAAGTTGATTTGTCGGTTAAGTTCAGGTGTGTGTACGTGGTATCGCTTGTACCCAGCGTTGTCAGGAGCGTATATGGTCCTGCATTCTGGCTTACATAAATTTTATATCCGGTAATCAACGGATTCATGTTTACATATGAATTCCATGAAAGAATGTTTGTCCTTAAACAAGGATCGGTATTTACTTCAAGAAAGATTGTTCTGTGATACTTGCTCATAGGGCTTATGTTGCCACAACTGTCAATAGCGGCAATAGTATATAACTCCGATTTTTTATCTGCACCGGAAATTAAATTCTGAACAAAAGTGGATGTATTGCATATCGTATCAATTGCAGTCCATACACTGCCTATGCTCTGATATATGACATAGCATCGGGTATCGGAAGAAACGCTTTGCATCCAGCTTATCGTCGCCTTTCCGCTGCCATCAACACTGACAGTATCAATAGAAGTAACAACAGGAGAAGTCAAATCTTTAATAATATCAGCATCCATTGATGAAACAGAAA
>JAQUPB010000057.1 GCA_029004185.1 Bacteroidales bacterium
GTTATAACTACAAACAACAAACTTTTTTAACTACAAACATTTTCTTAGCTTTGCAGAACAAACTCAAAAATTAAAATTTTATGGGCTTCACCGAATTGCTGGTTAATTATATTGTTGCGTTCATAGCAAAGACAGGTTATACGAGCATAGTAATTTTAATGGCGCTCGAAAGCATGGTTGCTCCCGTGCCAAGCGAAGCTGTTATGCCGTTTGCAGGTTTTCTCATCGTTGAAGGAAAATTTACTTTTGCAGGTGTGATATTTTTCAGCACACTTGGAAGTATTATAGGTTCTCTCATTTCCTATTATATCGGTGCATGGGGCGGAAGACCGATAGTTGAAAAATGGGGGAAATATTTGTTGCTCGATAAACATCATCTGGAACTTACCGAAAAATATTTTACAAAAAAAGGCGACATCACAATTCTCATCTGCCGCTTTATTCCTGTTGTACGACATCTAATTTCAATTCCTGCAGGAATGGGCAGAATGAATATTTTCAAATTCATAATTTTTACAATAATCGGCGCAGGTTTGTGGAATGGCTTTCTGACTTATGTCGGTTATGTTTTAAAGAACAACTGGAAAGAAGTCATGAAATACAGCCATGTGGTGGATATTTTTGTTGTTGTTATAATTGTTGTTGCAGTGGGATATTACGCTTATAAATTTTACCAGAATAGTAAAAAAAATCAGGATTAAGGATTAAGGATTTAGGATTTACGATTTTACAATTAACTATTAACGATTAACTATTAACTTTTTTAATGAAACTATTCGGTTTAATAGGATTTCCGCTTTCACACTCTTTTTCGAAGGGATATTTTGCAGAAAAATTTTTAAAAGAAAAAATCAAAGACTGCAAATATGAATTATTCCCATTGGAAAAAATTACTGAATTTCCCTCGTTAATTAAGAAGAATGAAAATCTCAAAGGGCTTAACGTAACAATTCCATACAAAGAACAAGTCATCCGTTATATTGATAAAATTGATGAAACGGCAAAAAAAGTCGGCGCCGTAAACACAATAAAATTCATTTCCGAAAAAAAGAGCAAAAAACTTGTGGGTTATAATACCGATGTTTTCGGATTTGAAATGACCTTGAAACCTTTGCTTGAATCGCATCATGAGAAAGCATTAATTCTCGGACACGGCGGCGCTTCAAAAGCTGTTCATTATGTTTTAAAAAAAATCGGAATAGAATGTTTGTTTGTTGAGCTTGATGGGTATAAAAAGAAAGGTGATATTTCGTGGAATGAAATAAATGAGAATTTAATAAGTAATCATTTTTTAATTATAAATGCTACACCTCTCGGAATGTATCCTAAAATTGATGAATTCCCGAAAATACCTTACAACTGCATAACCCCAAAACATCTACTTTACGATTTGGTTTACAATCCCGAAAAAACAAAGTTTCTTGAATTTGGCGAAAAGCAGGGAGCAACAATTCAAAACGGATTGCAGATGCTGCATCTTCAGGCAGAGAAGGCTTGGGAGATTTGGAATAAATGATTGAAATATTAAAAAATCTAAAGAAAAAAATCAAACAAGAAAATTGGTTTTGATAAAGTATTTTCTTATATTTATAATCTGTTTCTTAATCCTTTAAAATCTTTCAAAAAAATTTATGATTAAAAATAAAGTTTTTAAATATTTAATAGTGCTTGTTTTATTTTTAAACTTTAACATAAATAAAGTTTTATCACAAGCTCAATGTGTTTCAGCTTCCGCTTTAACTATTGGAGCTAATGATATAACTTGTAATTCACAAACATTTACTTCACTGGGACCAGACTTTGATGATAATACTCCTCCTATTATATGGGTAACAAATGTTTGCGGAGTTAACCAAACCTATTCTGTAAACTGGTATTCCTTTACAGGTGATGGCACTAAAATCCGTATTAAAATTTTCAATCAGAATAATGCATCGGGTTTTCTGGTTTTTACAAACCCAACATGCGGAGGCATAATGACAGCATCACAATGTACAACTTTTGTTGATGATGATTTACCTCATATAATGGATATAAATACCATTAACGGCACTGTTTATTACATTGCTGTTTTCAGAGCAGGAGGAGCATCCGCAATGAGCGGTTCCATTTGCGCATTTAAAACCAATGGTCTCCCATATTCTTCATTATGTGATGCCTCTCCGGTAGCTATGACTGTAAAATCAAAAGACGTAGATTGTTTCTCGGGATACACTATTGTTTCAACTACCAGTACAATCGCGGCTCCAGCCACACCATGCGCATCCTCTTCTTTGGATGAATGGTGGTTCGGAGAGTTTACTGCAACAAGTACCGAAACCGAAATATTTCTTTATGGAAAAGACGAATATAATGCTTCAATGGAAGTGTTGGAAGGACCTTGCATCGGAGGCATGGTTGATGTTTTTTGCCTTGCCAATTCAGGAAGTGATAGAGATCTTCCAAACTGGGGAACAATGACCACCATGCCGGGAAAACAATATTACGTTGTAATACGAACTTCTTCAGCAGGTCTTGTTGGTCGCGTATGCGTTTACAACAAATCCGCAGAAATTGCTAAACCACAATGCGCTGCAGGCATGTCGTTTGAAGACGGAGCGGGAGCAGGATGGCAAGGTCGTTATGGCGGATGGCGTTTGGCATGGACTCCTGCATGTAATCAGTTTACATGGGACACACCAAATACACCTGCAAATTTCAGTGGCGGAAGATTTATGATCAATTCAGGAACATCAAGAGACCCAAAAATTGAAATGGTACCAGTAGTTGCACCCGGTGGCGGAAATTACTCTTTCCGTATTGGAGCTCCTGGTGCCGGGTTGAGCACCATAGGACAAGCTGAAGGTTATTCATTTATGGTTCCCGGCGATTGGAAAATAAGAAATCATGCTGCCTCCGAAGCCATGGAATATTGCTTCACCGTTGACCCGAATAATGCGGGCTTTGGATATAAGTATTCATGCCTCATGGATAACCCTATGCATAATGCCGTTCAACAGCCATACTTTGAGGTTTATTTATACGAACAGGCTACAGGCACCAAAATAACTTGCGGAGAATATCAGCACTGGCCCGGTGACGGAAAATCACCATTTTATTATGTCGGAAAAAATTCTGACGTCAGTATGAATGCGGGAAACTGTTTTACGCCATGGACAGATGTTCTGACTGATCTTTCAGGCTTTGCAGGGCAAACCGTATGCGTAATCATGAGGCAAAAAGACTGTTCAGGAAATTATGCAGTTCCTAACAGTCCCCCATGGGATTCTGCCGAAGCAGGTTCGCATGGTGTCTATACATATTTTGACACCTATTGTGTATCATTAAATATAGAACAGCCTGAATTCTGCAGTGGAGACACAAGCATACAAATATGTGCACCGTTTGGATACAAAAGCTATCAATGGGATTCGCTCCAATCAGGATTACAATCTCCGTTTGACCAAAGATGCATAATAGTCAAAAATCCTGTTGCAGGATATTTATATGTCGTAACTGTAACATCCGATTCAGGTTGCAGTTTCATTAAAACGGTTATTTTCGATAATTTACCTTTTACTTTAACGAAAGACACAATTATGTGTATTTCTGAAAGCAAAATTTTATCAGCTTCTGTTTTGTCTCCAACAAATCCCCCTTATAATTATAGCTGGTCAACTGGTTCTTCGGGAAGTTCAATACAAATTAGTCCTGCTGCTTCCACAACATATTCCGTATCTGTCACAAACGGAAACGGATGTTCATCATCACAATCAGTAAGCGTAGGAATAAAAAGTTGTAATCTGGGAACTAATGCGATAAATTCATCAATATGCATGGGAAACTGTTATACAATCAATGCAGATGCTTTCGGAGGAACACCGCCATACGCATACACATGGAACACAGGGCAAAACAGTTCGGATATTTTTATTTGCCCGACAATAAATGAAACTTATAAATTAACAATAATGGACAATGTGGGAGACACGGTAACCAAATCAGTGACAATAACAGTTAATTCATTGCCAAATGTAGAACTAACAGGAGATGATGTCTGCATTGGCCAATCAACAATATTAAGCGCAGAAAATGCAAATTTATATACATGGAATAATAATCTCGGGAATGGTAGTTCAAAAACTGTCAGTCCTACTATAAATACAGTATATTATGTAACAGGAACCAATATAAATGGGTGTATGAATACGGCTTCAGTTTTTATTAATGCTATTCCTTTACCAAGTATAAATATAACTAAAGATAGTATAGTTTGCTATGGTCAATTATCGGTAATCTGTGCAAGCGGTGCTAGTATTTATACATGGAATACCGGTGGCTTTACATCGTGTATTACTGCAACAATAACAGGAAATTCGCATATATTTTACGTTACCGGGACGGATGTGAACGGATGCAGAAATGTTGCTTCCTGCAATATAAAAGTTTATCCCCCACCATATATAACCGCAACAGGTGGTATAATCAATAGCGGGGATTGTATAACAATAACATCAAGCGGTTCTTCTGTAACATATACATGGAATACAAGTGAAACAGGCAGCGCAATATCTGTATGCCCTTCCGTCGCAACAATGTATTATGTTACAGGTACAGATATAAATGGCTGTACCAATAATGCATATGCGGTTGTACAGGTAACAACCGACATTAAGGATAATATTGAAAAATATTCAGGATTATTTATTATACCAAACCCAGCAAAGGATGAAGTAAACATAATTTTCAGTTCCGATTATTCAAAAGAAACAGAAATAAAAATTATAAACTTTAACGGGCAAATAATTTATTCCGAAAAAGCCGAAAACTTTAAAGGAAAATATAATAAAACAATTGATGTAAGCAGATTTTCAGAAGGAGTGTATTTTGTACAAATTGTAAATACTAAAAATATTTTAACGAGAAAACTGGTTTTGATAAAATAGATATTAAAAAGCAATTCAGATAATATCAACTTCCTCAATTATTTTTTTATTATTATCCTGATTCAGCATTCCTGCAATTACGTGGTATAATTCCGGTAATTCTTTTTTGAAATTTTCGGGTGATTCGAAAAAAGTTTCTACAGCACAAGCAATAAATTCCATTTTATTTGTATAGGCATATTCCCTGAAAAAATTCAGCTCCCTGGCTTTCTCAACGATATCACCATCAACCATCATTTTACCAAGGTGTTCATAGTTTTCATCAAAGAATTCCTTGAAAGGTTCTTTATATTTACTTTCCAGAATAAAAGCATGAGCAAGTTCATGAAATCCCAGATTTATATTGTCGCGTTCGTCTTTAAATCCCTCCGTGAAATCCTTCCATGAGAAAACAACAATTCCCTCCATATTTGTTTCGCCCTTATTATATGTTTTTGTATTGTTTGAGTAAAATTCTTCGGGATAAATTATAAAAGTTTCTAACCCGCTCATCAAATAATCCTTTTCATATCCGAAAGTCAACATGATTGCAGTTGCCGAAATCTGAAGCTTCATCTCATTTGTAACTTCCAGATTTTTGCGTCCTTCAAAATTCTTCTTTTTGATGAATTCTCTTACCCTTCTGCTGAATTGTCTTTGTTTCCTTTCCTTTAAATTCCTGTAATATTTGAATTTTCTGTATATTAAATCTTCATCTTCTTTATCAAGTCGTTTTTGAAATAAAACTCTTTTAATTATTTTAAAAAAAGCAATTACAAAAAGGAATAAAGCAGATATTAATAATCCCCCGTTATTCATAATTATCAGATAATTTTTCTCAGACCCAACAGGTTTCTATAACCTGTTAGGTCTTGTTAAAATCTTACTGTTTCAGATTGATTGCTTCAACCGATTTTATTTCGGGAACAGCTTTTTTAACTGCTTCTTCAACTCCTTTTTTCAGAGTTATAGTGCTCATCGGGCAACAGCCACATGCTCCCAGCAGTTCTACCTTAACTACTAAATCATCGGTTATTTCAACAAACTTAATACTGCCGCCATCGGCTTCAAGATAGGGTTTTATTTGTTCTATCACTTTTTCCACTTTTGCTTGTAATTCTGCGTTTGCCATATTTTTGTTTTTTTAACTTTTTTTATTTGCTATTTAATATTTCCTATTTTAACTTTTAATAAAATAAACTCCTGTAATTGCTCACAATACTTTTCGACGCACTTTTCATTGTTTCCACTGCCATCAATAATAACTCTGGAGTTGAAGGAAAAGGAACCGGCTGACGGAGTTTCTTTTTTGTTTCTTCTTTTAAGGCATCCTTATCACCATAAGCCGTTGCATAAGCATAATCAAAAATCGCATCTGCAGTCAGCGGATTTGTTTTAATGAGCTGGTTTGTGTTATTTTCAATAAAATCAATAGTTCCAATCAGACTTGCCGATTTTTTCATCACAGTTTCTTTTACCGTACAAGTTATGGTTTTGTATTTTTTTATTTTAATATCGTTACCCAAACTGTCCTTCATCACATTTCCGTTTTTATCAAGTGCATACTGCCAGCCGTTTTCAACATCTTTTGTTTCGGTATAACTGTTTTCCTTAACTGATTCGGGAGTAAATGTAACGAGTTTTATTTTCACCCATATTGTATAATCATAATTTCGCCCGCTAACAGTTCTTGTATCATAATTATGCCACACATCATTAAATTCACTTAAACTTATTTTCAGCAATTCATCTTCAAATTTGGGGGGCAGTTGTATCAACGATTTGTTTTCGAGTTTGAAAAGAATGTAGCTTGTGCCTATATTTATTGATTTCTGAATTAATGCATCAACATCTTTATAACTATTATAGTATTTTTTTATCTGCATAAGTTCATCGTATGCATTCCGCGCATCGGCTTTATTGTTCGTTTTCAATAGTTCCACTGCATGTGCATAATTGTAATCGGCAGCTTTTTGTTTTGAAGAAATTATTTCCTTGTCGTAATCAATAAAGGAATAACCGATTCTGTTCAGAACATTTGTCGGAAGCGTTTTCACTACATCCTGGCGCATTTTCAATGCCGAATAATTTACCAGAATTTCATCCCATGTATCAGGTCGTCCCTCCTGGCGCAGAAATTTTATCCTGTCGTTATTCGCCTGATTTGCCAGGCGAAATGCATCTGTTACTGCCTGAATATGTTTTTCTCTTGAAGGATGTTTTTTTATCTTTTTCACTGCTTTATATATTGCCGCATCGTACATTCCTCTAACCACCATCTTTCGGGGCGACATGCAGGCTGCAAGCAAAATGCATATTGATATATATAAAATCTTTTTTAACATAACTTATCGTTTTATTTATTCCAATTCAAAGATTAAGCCAAAAATAATGATAATTTTTAAAATAAGAAATTTATCTTATTGAAGCTTTTCGAACTAATTTAAGAAAGTATTCAGTAGTCAGTATTCAGTAGAAAAAAATAATTTTTGGATTTCGAGCATTATTTTGAATTCGAATGTTCGCATGTTCAAATGTTCTTTTTTTTCAAACTTTTCATTTTTTTATATAACTTTGCTTTCAAATCATTTTCATAAAATGTCAAACGTTGTAACAAATATTATCGGTGGTTTTTTCAGTAAAAAATCCGACAGGGATATTAAAGAGATTTCGCCTCTCATACCTCTTATTAATCAGCATTACGATTCATATCAGGATATCAGCAATAATGAATTAAGAGCAATAAGTCAGAGTTTAAAAAACAAAATTCATGATTTTATTAAAGAGGAAGAAGACAAAATCAAAGAACTCAAAACCCAGCTTGAGGAAAATCTCGATTTAAGCATTGAAGAAAAAGAAAAAATATATTCCGAACTCGACCTTCTCGATAAATCAGTAAAATCAAAAACAAAAGAAATACTCGAAGAAGTCCTTCCCGAAGCATTTGCCGTAATGAAAGAAACTGCACACCGCTTTTTTGAGCATGAAACTCTTGAAGTTGAAGCAACCCAGATGGACAGAGACCTCGCTGCCGTGAAAGCAAACATTGAAATAAAAGGCGATACGGCAATTTATAAAAATCAGTGGACTGCAGGCGGAAACATGATTAAATGGGATATGGTGCATTACGATGTTCAGCTTATCGGCGGAATTGTTCTTCATCAGGGAAAAATTGCCGAAATGGCTACAGGTGAAGGGAAAACTCTTGTTGCAACTCTGCCTGTATTTTTAAATGCACTTACAGGAAAAGGAGTTCATCTTGTAACCGTGAACGATTATCTTGCAAAGCGCGACTCCGAATGGATGGGACCTTTATATGAATTTCACGGATTAAAAGTCGACTGCATTGACAAACACGAACCGAATACCGACGAACGAAGACAGGCATATCTGGCAGATATAACTTTCGGAACAAATAATGAATTCGGCTTCGACTATCTCAGAGATAACATGTCGCGCAGTGTTGAAGAAATTGTTCAGCGCGGTCATAATTATGCCATCGTTGATGAAGTTGACTCGGTTTTGATTGATGATGCACGAACTCCTCTTATCATTTCGGGGCAAACCGGCAAGGATGATGAAAAACAGGAATTCGACGAAATGAAACCCAAAGTTGAAAAACTTGTTAATGCACAGAGAAATCTCATAAATACACTTCTTGCCGATGCAAAAAGATTATTCTCCGAAGGAAAAGAAGATGAAGCAGGATTGCCACTGTTAAGATGTTACAGGGGTCTGCCGAAAAATAAAGCTCTTATAAAATTTCTGAGTGAACAGGGTGTAAAAGCGCTTTTGCTGAAAACCGAAAATTTATACATGCAGGATCAGTCGAAAAATATGCCCAAGGTAGATGAAATGTTATTTTTTGTTATTGATGAAAAAAACAACAGCATCGAAATGGCGGAAAAGGGAGTTGACCTGGTAACTGCCACTACCGACGATCCTCATTTTTTCATTATCCCGGATGTAGGTGCCGAAATTGCAGAAATGGAAAAATCAAATTTATCGGAAGCTGAAAAGATAAGAAAGAAAAATGAGCTGATGGTGAATTTCTCAATAAAATCAGACAGGATACATACAATAAACCAATTGCTGAAAGCATATTCATTATTTGAAAAAGACACCGAATATGTTGTTCTGGAAAATCAGGTAAAAATTGTTGATGAACAAACCGGTCGTATTCTTGAAGGAAGAAGATATTCAGATGGACTGCATCAGGCAATTGAAGCAAAGGAAAACGTAAAAATTGAGGCTGCCACACAAACTCTTGCCACAATTACTTTGCAAAATTATTTCAGGATGTACCACAAACTTGCAGGTATGACAGGTACTGCCGAAACTGAAGCAGGTGAATTCTGGAGCATTTATAAACTCGATGTTGTTGTTATTCCTACAAACCGTCCGGTTGTCAGAAAAGACAACGAAGATCTTGTTCATAAAACAAAACGCGAAAAATATAATGCCGTTATCACAGAAATCGTTGACCTCGTAAAAAACGGAAGACCTGTTCTTGTGGGTACGACTTCCGTTGAAATATCGGAACTTCTCAGCAGAATGCTGACATTAAGAAAAATAAAACATAATGTTCTTAATGCAAAACAACACCAGCGAGAAGCTGAAATTGTTGCCGAAGCCGGAAGAGCAGGAACAGTAACAATTGCCACAAATATGGCAGGCCGCGGTACTGACATAAAGCTCGGTCCAGGTGTTGTTGCTGCCGGCGGTCTGGCAATTATAGGAACCGAACGTCACGAATCAAGACGTGTTGACAGGCAGCTGCGCGGACGTTCGGGACGACAAGGCGATCCGGGTTCCACACAGTTTTTTGTTTCGCTCGAAGATGACCTCATGCGACTCTTCGGCTCCGACAGAATTGCAAAAATGATGGATAGACTTGGTCTTAAAGAAGGAGAGGTTATTCAACATTCAATGATTACAAAATCAATTGAGCGTGCCCAGAGAAAAGTTGAGGAAAATAATTTCGGAATACGAAAACGTTTGCTCGAATACGATGATGTGATGAATTCACAGCGTGAAGTAATTTATACAAGAAGACGAAATGCACTTTACGGCGAACGCCTTTCAACCGACCTTATAAATACAATGTACGACGTTTGCGAGGATATTGCAACTGAATATTATGATATGAGGAACTTTGAAGGTTTTAAATTCGACTTATTTAAAACTTTCGGAATAGAAAGTCCTTACGATGAACAGGAATTTTTCAAAGTTAACCCTGATGAAATAATTGAAAGAATTTATCATCAGGCATCGGAATATTATAAGCGCAAATCGGAAGTGATGGCTGAAATGGCTTTACCGGTCATTAAAAATATTCACGAAAATACAAATTACGAAAATATTGTTTTTCCCGTTACCGATGGGAACAAAACGATAAACGTTCTTGCAAATCTCAAAAAATGTTATAATACAAAAGGAAAAGAACTTGTTCTTTCATTTGAAAAAACGATTGCTCTTGCAATTGTTGATAATGAATGGAAAGAACATCTGCGCGAGCTTGACGACTTAAAACAATCGGTTCAAAATGCCGCTTATGAACAAAAAGACCCGTTGCTGATTTATAAATTCGAATCATTCCAGTTATTCAAAAGCATGCTTCAGAAAATGAACAAGGATGTGATGTCGTTTTTGTCAAAAGGAAATCTGCCGACAGAAGAAGACGAAAAGAATGTAAGGCAATCAAAAGGACCGCAGCGAACCGATATGAGCAAAATGCGAACAAGCCGCACCGACGACACAATGCCGAAAATTGCGAACACACAGGAACAGCAGCGTCCCGAGCCGGTGAGAGTGGAAAAGAAAGTCGGCCGCAACGACCCCTGCCCCTGCGGAAGCGGAAAGAAATATAAAAATTGCCACGGAATAGGAAGTTAGTTTTCAGTTCTCAGTTCCCGGTTTCCAGATATTTAATATTAATAAAACATTAATTGATTTTTTGTTTTTTTACTTTTATATTTGCTTAGCAAAAATTTCTAAACAAAATTAAACTGCAATGTATTTTAAGCAATTTTCTTTGCGAAACTCTGCGTTTAACTTTGCGCCCTCTGCGTGAAATTTATTTTAAAACAAAATTGAAAATTGATACTATAAATTATTAACATGAAACAGAAATTATTTTTTCTGCTTATTTTTTTTCTGACAACAAATTCTTTTATTATAGCCCAACCGCTAAGTCCCATCATTGACTCCATTCCTATGCGCGACGGGAAAAAACTTGCCGCCGATATTTATATTCCTTCGGGCGGAGGACAGTTTCCAACCATTCTTGTTCAGACACCATATAACAGAATATACTACCGATGGGGCTTGCCATTACAAACCGGTATTAATTTAGACAGTTCAAAATATGCATTTGTAATAATTGACTGGCGCTGTTTTTACGGTTCGCAGAAAGCATGCATAGCACAGCCGAATCGCGGACAAGATGGATATGATGTTGTTGAATGGATTGCACAACAGACATGGTCGGATGGAAAAATAGGAACATGGGGACCATCGGCACTCGGCAAAATCCAGTTTCAGACAATGAAAGAAAACCCTCCGCATTTAACGTGTGCAGTTCCTTTGGTTGCGGGCTCTCAGTTTAACTACGATGAATATTATCCGGGAGGCGTTGCCCGAACGGAATACATCGAACAGCTCGACAATCTTGGTTTCGGTTTATCAACATTTCTTTATGCTCACCCTTTTTATGATTCAACATGGAGTTATACACAAACTGTAAACTGGTATCCGTCATTAATAAGAGTTCCAACTTATATGATTGGCGGATGGTACGACCATAATGTTAAAGTTATGCTCGATTTATTTGCAGGAATAAGGCAAAGTTCTCCTTTAAATGTGAGGGACAAGCACAGGTTGCTCATGGGTCCATGGGCTCACGGCGGCTTTGGTACTGCACAGGTTGGCACATGCACACAGGGTGATTTGACATACACCGAAGCATGCCACTGGAGCGATTCTCTTGCTTTGACGTTTTTCGATTACCATTTACGAAATATTACAAACGGATGGAATACCTCTCCTTTTATTCAGTATTTTCAAATGGGAGAAAATACATGGAACAGCGAAACTTCGTGGCCTCCCCCGGGAACAACAAAACAAAAATTTTATTTAAAAAACGGTGGCGGACTTGATTTAATTGCTCCTCAAAATAATTCCGACAGTTCGGTAATAATTTACGACCCGCGTGATCCTTCGCCTACATATGGAGGACCGACTCTGCGGCAGGATTTAAAACAAGGACCCTGGGATATTTCCGATACAGTTGAAACAAGAAGTGACATTTTGATTTTTTCAACTGATGCGCTTTCAACAAATATTGTCATAAAAGGAAAACCAATTGTTCATCTCTTTGTTTCAACCAACAGAAAAGATACAGACTTTTCAATTCGATTAACAGATGTTTACCCCGACGGGCGTTCCGAAATTTTTTCTGACGGTATAAAAAGAATGCGTTTCAGAAATGGTTATAGAACAAGCGATACAGCATCTGCAATTCCAAATCATATTTACGAAATTGTAATTGACGATTATTTGCCGAATACCGCAATAACAATTCTTCCCGGACACAGGCTGAGAGTTGATGTCACTTCTTCAAATTATCCGCGTTTTAATAACAACATTAATAACGGCGGAACAATGTACGTTGCAGGCGATACGCTTACTGCAACAGATTATGTTTATTACGATAAAATACATTCATCGTATCTCGAACTTCCTGTACTGCTTCCTGCAAATGCAGAAAATAAATCTGCTGATGACAATAAAACAGAAGTTTTTCCGAATCCCGCAAAAAACATTCTAAATATTAAATCCGGAGAAAACATTTCCCAAATAATTATTTATGATATCGCAGGTTCTGTAATTTATAAATCTTACGAAAAAGAAAATAATACAAAGGTTGATTTATCGGGTTTTGAAAAGGGAATGTATTTTGTGAAAATTGTTTTTGGAAAAGAAGATAATACGATTGTGAGGAAAATCGTCGTTAATTAATTAATACGCCACGAGCTTCGGGCTATGAACTTCGGGAAAATTTCTACAAATTAAATTTCATATAAGGTTTTGTGATTTGCAAAAAATCGTGTAGGTTTGTGATTGTATTCAAACATTTATTTTATTAAAATAATAATTTATGAACAATGCTGTATTCAACTTTTTCGACCCGGGTAATGAGGAAATAGTTCATTACGAACCCGGAAGTGAAGCAAGAGAAGAATTGATAAAAGAAATTGAAAAGCTTCAGTCAAACGAAATTGAAATTCCGTTAATTATAAACGGTAAAGAAGTAAGGACCGGCAAGACCGCGAAAGTAGTTATGCCGCACGACCACGGTCATGTGCTTGCAACATACCACATGGCAACCGAAAAAGAAGTGAAGATGGCGGTTGATGCCGCTCTTAAAGCGCATGAAGAATGGTCAAACCTTTCGTGGATTATAAGATCGTCAATACTTATAAAAGTGGGAGAGTTAATTTCAGCTAAATACAGACACCTCATAAATGCAGCCACCATGCTTGGGCAGAGCAAAAATGCACGTGAAGCTGAAATTGATGCCGCATGTGAAACAATTGATTTTCTGAGGTACAATGCCTGTTTTGCATCAAAAATTTATTCCGACCAGCCGAAGTCGAGATTCGACCAGCTCAACAGGATGGAATTCCGTGCCATTGAAGGATTCATTTTTACTGTCAGTCCTTTTAATTTTACTGCCATTGCCTCAAACCTCAACATGTCGCCTGTGCTTATGGGTAACACAACGGTGTGGAAGCCTTCAACAACTTCACTGTTCTCAAATTATCATTTAATGAAAATATTCCAGGAAGCCGGATTGCCAGATGGTGTCATAAACTTTGTGCCGGGCAAAGGTTCTGTAATAGGAAATGAAGTTTTGTCGCACAAATCTTTTGCGGGGATTCACTTCACCGGTTCAAACAAAACTTTCGACTGGATATGGAAAAAAATCAGCGATAATCTTTTAACGTATAAATCATATCCGCGTATTGTAGGCGAAACCGGCGGCAAGGATTTTATTTTCGTTCACCCTTCGGCAAATCCGATTGAAGTAGCTGTTGGAATTGCACGCGGTGCTTTTGAGTATCAGGGACAAAAATGCTCAGCTGCATCACGCGGCTACATTCCCAAATCATTGTGGAAAGAAATTAAAGAAAACCTTCTTCAGATTTGTTCGGAAATAAAAACCGGCGATGTGCGCGATTTTAAAAACCTGGTTAACGCAGTTATTGATGAACCTGCTTTTGACAATGTAATGCGATACATTGAAGAAACCAAAAACTCCACCGATGCAAAAATTCTTTGCGGCGGTAAAGGCGATAAATCAAAAGGATATTTTATTGAACCTACAGTTATTGAAACCACAGATCCCCATTATAAAACAATGGTTGAAGAAATTTTCGGTCCGGTGATGACAATATTCGTATACGATGACAAAGATTATGAAAAGACATTGCAGCTCTGCGATGAAACTTCACCATACGGTTTAACGGGTTCGGTTTTCGCAAAAGACAGAGTTGCTGTTGCTCATGCATGTGAAAAACTCAGATATGCGGCAGGAAATTTTTACATAAACGACAAACCGACGGGCGCAACTGTTGGACTACAGCCATTCGGCGGCTCAAGAGCATCGGGAACAAACGACAAGGCAGGAAGTGATTTGAATCTTTTACGATGGGTAAGCCCACGCACGCTTAAAGAAACTTTTATGCCGGCAACTGATTTCAGATATCCGTTTATGGAGTAATATCATTATCACTCTAAAAATATTTTTCTTACCATTCTGAATATGCAATCATTTGATTTTGCTATATGCGAATCAAGAATAAAAAAATATTATGCCACAAGCCTGCCTGCCGGTAGGCAGGGACTCGAGAACGCAAAGATGCACTATGTTGCATTAACTATATTTTCATCTTAGTGAAACCTTGTGTCATATAATGAACCGCTACCAAAAATATCAGATTTCGAATATGCTGGATGTAATTCAAATTAT
>JAQUPB010000058.1 GCA_029004185.1 Bacteroidales bacterium
AACATGAACAAATTACACCGGCAAATTACAAATTAAACATTGAAGAGATAAAATCTGCCAACGCTGAGATAAAAGCTATTAACAGCGGTTTACTTAAAAATAACATTTCAGTCATTTTCATTTCAGTAAAGAAAAGCAGAAAAAATCATATTGAAGAATTGAATAAAAAGCTCGCCGGAAAAGGATATTTCGAAAACATCAAGTTTGTTGTTTATCTCGACGATAATGTTGATATTTTCTCTATAAAAGATGTTGTTTGGTTAACATGCAACAACATTGATGCAAGTCGTGATATTTATCTGAACAAAAATTTCATTGCAATTGATAGCACCAGGAAAACCAAGGAATACGATGGCTTTGAAAGAAACTGGCCCAACATAATTGTTACCGGTGACGACACCATAAAATCAGTCGACGAAAAATGGAACAGCCTTGGCATAGGAGACTTTATCCCTTCGCCTTCACTGAAATATAAGAAGATGCTGTTTGAGGGAAACGCTGAAACAAAAGAAGAAGGAAGAGAATAGAATTACTTTTTTATTTACACCCAATTCTTATTTGTAATTATACGATTAAGGGTAATTCGCCAAAAGAATTTTTCGTAAAATCAATTATTAACAGCTATTGTCCGATTAATTATTTGTATCGTTCCTCCGCCTGCCTGCCGGTAGGCAGGGAACTTTAAATAACCCGGATTACATTATTCTACCAACATTTCGTCCCGAACGGGACGCGATGTTGGTAGAAAATAAAAATAGAAAAATATTTAAGCCCCCTGCCTGCCGGCAGGCAGGCGTAGGCGGCGACACGTATTTAAACTTTAAAGCAATAATAAATGAAAACCCCGGATTTGATTGTTTTTATTCAAATTCGGGATAATTTAATATCAAAAAACTTCTGTAATGACTGCTAATATTGGTGTTTTTATTTAAGCGAATCACCCGATTAACTTGTAAGTACTTGCAAATACTCGTAAGTACTTATAATACTTCAGGCACTTTTTCAAACTACCGCACATTTTGCTTTTTTGTATTCATAATAGAGGTTATGAATAATACCGTCTGATAATCCGATTCGGGGGATAAGAATTTTCTTTGAGTTTGCATTTCTCATTATTGTAAGAAACAATTTTGCTGCAGGAACGATAACATCGGCGCGGTCGGGGCGCAAACCGAGTTCTTCAATTCTTGCTTCAAGCGATAATCTTTTAAGCTCTCTGTATCCTTTTCGAAGCGTGCTGAATGGCAGCCGCATAGCTCCTTTTTTTCCGTAAAGCTTACTTAGTTTATTAATATTTCCGCCGGAGCCGACACAAATTATTTCATCATATTTGTTTCTAAGGTTTTGCAACCATACAATGAAACGCTCCCATTCTTCCGCGTGAATACTGTTATTCAAAATTCGGAGGGTTCCTATATTGAATGAACAATATTCAGCAAGTTTATTATTCTTTATCACCGATAGTTCAATGCTTCCACCACCGACATCAACATAAAGAAATCTTTTATCTTTATTTTCAGAATCCATATTATGTGACGCACAAACTATTTCGGCTTCCTTTAAACCATCAATAACTTCCAGATTTATTCCTGTTTCTCTTTCAATTTGTTTTATTATTTCTTCTTTATTTTTCGATTCTCTTAATGCTGCGGTCGCGTATGCTTTATAAGTTAATGGTTTGTATACTTCTATAAGATGCTTGAATGCCTTCATCGTATTGACAAGGTTTTCGATTTTTTCATCGGTAATTTTTCCGAGTTCAAAAGAATCAACACCAAGTCTTAATGGTACGCGGACAAGAGATGATTTTTCAAAAACAACCCTGTTTTTATGCTCAAAAACATTTGTAAAAAGCAGCCTTCCTGCATTGGAACCTATATCAATAGCTGAAAAAAGCATTTATTTATTGTTGTTATTTATTATATATAAATCAGTTCTTTATTTTTAAATTCCTGAGTATTTCAAAAAGTTTGTTGTTTGTCGTTTGTGGTTTGTAGTTGTTCTTTATTTTAACAACAAACGACAAACTACAAACTGATTCTATATGTTAATTTGCTTCAAATACCAATTAACAGTATTATTAAATATCAACTATATCAAAACACCATTCTTTCTTTCCTTAAGCATTTTAGGGCAAACGAAAAAAATCAGTTTATTCTTATTTTCCACAACATTTTTCCAGTTGTATCCTTCAATATTAATAACGGCGAACCCGGTAGTGGGCATGTAATCGAGCATTGCATCCGAATGTTTGTTGACGAAATCAGTTAATGTCGGATTATGACCGAAAATCATTGCCGAATTATATTCATCGGAAATGCCGGTTACAACTTTTTCCATTTCTTCCATTGTCGAATAATATAAATTCTTTTCCTGAATAATTTTTCCGGGCGGACAGTTGAGGATGCGCGTAAAGATCTGGGCGGTTTTCATTGCCCTTAGTGCCGGACTTGCAATCACTATATCCGGAGAAATTCCCTTTTTTGCAATATACTCCGCAACCAGGGAAGCATCATTAGCTCCTCTTTCATTCAAAGGTCTTTCAAAATCTTCAACATAAACATTGTCACGGTCAGATTTTGCATGACGAACGATATATAGTGTTTTCATGAGTTTGAATTTCTTTTAAAAAAGTTAATTGTTAATGGTTAATTGCTAATCGTTCACCATAGACATTTCCAATTAACTATTAACGATTAACCATTAACAATATGTCTCAACATATTTTGCCACTAAAATAAAAAAATCTTCCGAATTATGCCCGAAAGATTTTATTTTTTTATATATAAAACTTACTATTTATGCTTTTGCTTCGGGGAGAACTGAAACAAATGACCTGTCTTTTCTTCCTTTTTTATATTCCACTATGCCGTCCATCAGGGCAAAAAGAGTATGGTCTTTTCCCATGCCCACATTTGTTCCTGCGTTATGCACTGTTCCGCGTTGTCTTACCAGAATGTTGCCGGCTAAAACTTTTTGTCCTCCGTAAATTTTAATTCCAAGCCGTTTACTGTGCGATTCCCGACCGTTTGATGAGCTTCCTGCTCCTTTCTTGTGTGCCATGAAATTTTATTTTAAGTTTTCTATTATTCTTCTTTTTTACTCTTTGCCTTGGCTTTTACTTTTGTTTCTTTCTTTGTTTCCACTTCAACTTCAGCCTTTGGCTCAGGTGTTTTTGCTGCTTTTGCCTTTTTTGGTTTGGCAGTTTTTGATCCTCCTATGCTTTCTATTTCAATTTCAGTTAACATTTGGCGATGTCCGTTCAGCTTCTGATACCCTTTTCTGTTCTTTTTCTTAAAAACCAAGACTTTATCGCCTTTGAGATGAGAAATTATCTTGGCAGAAATTTTTATGCCTTCAACAGTCGGATTGCCGATACTGATTTTGCCATCATCTTCAACAAGTAATACCTTATCAAACTCAACGCTTTTGCCGGGTTCCTCGTTCAAACGATGGACAAATAACCGTTGTTCGTTTTCAACTTTAAACTGCTGTCCTGCTATATCAACTATTGCGTACATCTTAATTTGTTTTTATTTTTTATATTTCTCATTCAATTTGAGGAGTGCAAAGGTAAAAAAAGAAAATGAATTCACAAAGTTTTTGTACTTTTTTCTCTAAAATAGAAATAAATGCAATATTTTTGCAGAAATAAAAAAAACAATAAGATGAGCATAATAAGAATAGCAGTTCAGAAATCGGGGAAGCTAACCGATGAATCTTTGAAATTAATTAAGGAATGTGGAATTCAGATAAATTACAGCAACAACAAGCTAAAGACAACATCTTCAAACTTTCCGTTGGAAATTTTATTTCTGCGCGATGATGACATTCCGGGGTATGTTGAAGACAACATTGCCGATTTGGGCATAGTCGGCAATAACATAATTGAAGAAAAAGCAAAGAAAGTAAAAATCATTAAACCTCTTGGTTTTTCAAAATGCCGGCTTTCCATTGCGGTTCCTAAAAATGCTGATTATAAAGGAGTAAAATATCTGCAGGATAAAAATATAGCAACTTCATATCCCGCGATACTTGCGAGATTCCTGAAATCAAAAAACATACGGGCATCAATTCACGAAATAAGCGGTTCTGTTGAGATTGCGCCAAGCATAGGACTCGCCGATGCAATATTCGATATTGTAAGTTCTGGAAGCACTTTAATAAGCAACGGTCTTAAAGAAGCCGAAACGGTTTTATTTTCGGAAGCCGTATTGATTTCAAATAAAAATCTTATAAATGAAAAACAGAAAATTCTTGATGATTTATTGTTCAGAATAGAATCGGTGCAGAAAGCCAAAGGATACAGATACATTTTATTTAATCTTCCTGACAATAAAATTGAAAACGCAATTAAAATACTACCCGGATTAAAAAGTCCCACAATTCTTCCTTTGGCTGAAAAAGGCTGGAGTTCATTACATTCAGTTATACACGAAGATGATTTCTGGAACATAATAGGGAAACTGAAAAAAGTTGGTGCGCAGGGAATACTTATTGTTCCTATTGAAAAAATGGTAATTTAAAATTAGTTTTAGGTTGTTTGAATTTTATTTCTTTAAAGTTTAAGGTCTAAGGTCTAAAGTTTAAAGTCATGTATATTGAACTTCAGAACATTAAGAATAGGACTAATAAAAAAAATTAACATACAAATTTAAAATTTTTCAAAATCCAAAACAAAATAAATAAAATAAAGAGTAGTAAGCTCAAATAACAGAAACTTTAAACCTTAAACTTTAAATTTTAAACAACTTCTTAAATGAGAGTGTTCAAATTTGGCGGTGCATCGGTAAAAGATGCAGAATCAGTAATAAATTTAGCTGATATTCTGAAAATTTTCGACAACGAAAAAATCGTTGTTATTATTTCCGCAATGGGAAAAATGACAAATGCTTTCGAAAAACTTACCGATGTCTTTTTTAATAAACAGGATACTACCGAAAGTTTGAATTTTATTAAAAATTATCATGCTGAAATTGCAAAAAAACTATTTCCTGATAAGAAGCATCCTGTTTACATTGAATTATCAGATATTTTCGGTTCGCTCGAAAAACATTTAAAAAAGGAACCTTCTGCGGATTATGATTTCGAGTATGACCAGATTGTCTCCAACGGCGAAATTATTTCTACAAAAATCGTAAGTGCATACCTGAATGATGCAGGTATTAATTGTCATTGGCTCAATGCAAAAGAAATAATTAAAACCGACAATAATTACCGCGATGCAAAAGTTAACTGGCAATTAACGCAGGAACAAACAAAAAAAATTGTCCTCCCTTTGTTTTCGAATAAAAACTCAATCGTTCTCACACAGGGTTTCATAGGTTGTGCAACTGACGGAAGTTCAGTAACACTTGGCAGGGAAGGCTCGGATTATTCAGCAGCCATAATTGCATATTCGCTTGACGCCTCGGAAACAGTTATCTGGAAAGACGTATCGGGCGTACTTAATGCCGACCCCAAGTGGTTCGACGAGACAATAAAACTCGAACAGATTTCTTACCATGATGCAATAGAATTGGCGTATTACGGAGCAACCGTGATTCATCCAAAAACCATCAAGCCTCTTCAGAACAAACAAATTCCTTTATTTGTCCGTTCATTTATTAAGCCCGATGAACCGGGAACTCTCATAAAAGACGACATAACCGCCTTAAAAGTTCCTTCTTTCATTTTCAAGATAAACCAGGTTTTAATAACGATTTCCCCAAAAGATTTTTCATTTATTGTTGAAGAAAATCTGCGCGACATATTTCATGTTTTCTCGGAAATGAAAACAAAAATAAACGTTATGCAGAATTCAGCTTTACGATTTTCGGTTTGCGTTGACTACGACAAAAGAAGAATGCCTCCGTTAATCAGCAAACTTAAAGAAAAATTCAAAGTGCTTTACAACTCTGGCTTGGAACTTATCACAATCCGTCATTATGACCAGCAAACAATTGACAGGGTTTGTGTTGAAAAAGAAGTCCTGCTCGAACAAAAAAGCAGAACCACAGTGCAATTGGTAGTGAAGCCTCTATAAAAAAAGTTTGAAGTTTAAAGTTTAATATTGAAAGTTGAAAAAACGATTTTCGAATCTTGCGAAATTCTATTAAATTTGCACAACTTTAAACTTTAGACATTAAACTTTAAACTTATTTATGGAACACAGCGAACAAGAAGTTATACGCCGCGACTCTCTCAAGGAATTGATAAATCTGGGCATTAATCCATACCCTGCCGAATTGTTTGAAATAAATGTTTCGTCAAAAGAAATTCTTGAAAATTTCCCGAAAGATAATTCGCTTTACCAGAATGTAAGTATTGCAGGAAGAATAATGACACGCCGTATTATGGGCAATGCTTCATTTATTGAAATACAGGACTCCATTGGAAGAATACAATTATATTTCAAGCGCGATGATATTTGTCCCGGTGATGACAAGTCATTATACAATACTGTTTTCAAAAAATTACTTGACATCGGCGACATCATCGGAGTGAAAGGTTATGTTTTTGTAACACAAATGGGCGAAATAACAATTCACGTTAAGGAATTTAAAATACTTTGCAAATCATTGCGACCTCTGCCTATTGTTAAGGAAAAAGACGGTGTGATTTACGATGCATTTGCCGACCCGGAACAACGTTACCGCCAGCGATATATTGACCTTGTAGTAAATCCACAGGTTAAAGAAACTTTTCTAAAAAGAACGCAATTGACAAATTCAATGCGTGATTTTTTAAATAAAAAAGGATATCTAGAAGTTGAAACTCCGATATTGCAACCGATATACGGCGGAGCAGCGGCACGCCCTTTCAAAACCCATCACAACACACTAGACACAACTTTATATTTAAGAATCGCAAACGAACTTTACCTCAAGCGGTTGATTGCAGGCGGATTTGATGGTGTTTATGAATTTGCAAAAGATTTCCGCAATGAAGGAATGGACAGATTTCACAATCCTGAGTTTACGCAAATGGAACTTTATGTTGCATACAAGGATTATGAATGGATGATGAATACGGTTGAAGAAATGGTTGAAAAAATTGCAGTTGATTTGCATGGAACTACCGATGTTAAAGTTGGAGAAAACGTAATAAGCTTCAAACGCCCGTGGAAAAGGTATACAATGTATGAGGCAATTCAGCATTTTTCAAAAGTTGATGTTTCGAATATGAATGAAGAAGAAGTGAGAACTGCAACAAAAAAACTCGGTATTGAAGTTAACGAAACTATGGGGCGCGGAAAGTTAATAGATGAAATTTTCTCAACCTTCTGTGAACCCAAATTAATGCAGCCGACATTTATTACCGATTACCCGATAGAAATGTCGCCGCTTGCAAAAAAACACCGTTCAGCTAAAGGCCTTGTTGAGCGCTTTGAAGCAATCTGCAACTGCAAGGAAATATGCAATGCTTTCTCGGAGCTTAACGATCCAATCGACCAGCGCGAACGTTTCGAAGAACAGCTCGAACTCGGCAAGCGAGGCGATGAAGAAGCAATGGTGCTCGACGACGATTTTCTCTGCGCCATAGAACACGGCATGCCGCCGACAGCAGGACTCGGAATAGGTATTGACCGCCTGACAATGATAATGACAAATGCAAATTCCATTCAGGATGTGATATTCTTTCCTCAGATGAGACCGTTGAAAAAAGCCGTTGTTGCAAAAAAAGAAGATTTCATGGCACTCGGAATTCCCGAGGAATGGGTTGAGGTAATTCAAAAAGCCGGCTACAATACGCCCGATGATGTAAAAAATGCAAACCCCAATAAACTTTTCAACGACATTTGCGGGATGAGAAAGAAACTTAAACTTACAATTACAAACCCGAGTATTGAAGATGTGAAGAAATGGGTGGGTTAGTAATGAGATATTTAATGAGAATTATTTCGTTAGTGGACATTCTTGTTTTGCAATTAAATAATGTCGTCTCTACGAGACTTTAATATATCTTTGTTTTCATTCTACTACCATAATACCGCACCTACGGTGCTGTTGATTTGAATATCGGAAATTATTGGTTATAAAAATAAAATTTTTATTTATATGTTTGTATGACAAAATAAACGTATAAAGCAAGCCTCTTCAGAGGCGATATTATGGTAGAAAAATAATATGATGACAAATAAAGTGCCGTAGGCACGACATTATAAAAAATAATTTGAAACAAATTCAGGTTAGCAATGTTATAAGATTTAGTAATTCTTTTTGCAATTAAATAATGTCGTCTCTACGAGACTTTAATATGTCGTTGTTTTTATTTCTACCATAATGCCGCACCTACGGTGCTTTGGATAGGAACAAAACAAGAAGTGTATCATAAAAATTATTTATATGTTTGTATGACAAAACAAACATTTAAAGCCAGCCTCGTCAGAGGCGATATTATGGTAGAAAAATAATATGATGACAAATAAAGTGCCGTAGGCACGAAATTATAAAACAATACAAATGGCAAACACATATACACAAGTAAACATACATGTTGTGTTTTCTGTAAAAGGCAGAGAAAACACATTGCCCGCATAAGTTCGTCCTGAAATTTTTAAATATATTTCAGGTATTTTAAACAACATACAACAATATTCATTAGCAGTGAACGGATATAAAGACCATATTCATATATTTTTTGAAATGCAACCAACAAAAATGCTTTCGGATATTGTGAAGATTGTGAAAGCAAATTCTTCAAAATGGATAAACGAAAATAAATTTGTTGCAGGTAAATTTTCATGGCAGGAAGGCTATGGAGGGTTTTCTTATTCGCGTTCTCAAAGGAAAAATGTTATTCAATATATTATGAAACAGGAAGAGCATCATAAGAAAAAAACATTTCGCGAGGAATATTTAAAATTATTAAAATTATTTGAAATAGATTATAAAGAGCAATATGTTTTTGAATTTTACGAATGATGATTATAATTAAATAATAACTTGATATCACAAATCCTTCAATTGAAAATGTAAAGAAATGGGTTGAGTAGAAACTAATTGAGCTTATTGTTGAAAAGCAATTTATTCTTTAATTATTTTTCTTACTATAACTGTTTTATCAACTATTAGCTTTAAGAAGTATATTCCACAAGGCAGGTAGCTAATATCAATTTCGTTTTTATTTTCACTTAAAATTCGTTCAGCAACAACATTTCCCAGAATATTATAAATTTTAAAATCAAATATTGCGAAATCAAATTTTTTGATTTCTATTGTCATGTTGTTGTTTGTGGGATTGGGATATATTTCAAGGCGATTATTGCTGCTGCTTTCATTAATTTGGCCGGCTAGTGAATCGCAAATGCATCTCACAGAAAAGCCATACCTTTTATTGCCGAGATAGCTTCGTCCGATTTTCGAAACAGAATAAAACAGGTAACGGTACCATGCTGCTCCTATTGCATATGATGTGGAAGTCCAGAAATAGCCTCCATCCTTATAACCGCCGAACACACCCATTTCTTCACGGTAACCGCCCGGCAATGCAGTAAAGTTACTGCTGTTTGTTGCACCTGCATTGGGACTAGTCCAGTGTGCCGTATCGCTTTCTTTTAATTTAGCTCCTATGTCGGTTCCTGTTGAACCAACTGCAATTGTATCAACCGTGTTGTCGAGATATTTTTCCATTGTATTCCATTCCGCATCAGTAGGAACATGCCAGCCGGCAGGGCATATTTTATTGCTGTCATTTACAGCATGCCAGTTGTACAACGCCCCATAAATTGCCGAATTTACCATTGAGTCATTGATGTAGTAACATCTTGCTCCTGTTCCAAGGTAAGGCCAAGTTGTGCTGTTTGTGTCATTGGGTATTAATTCATTGTTGCAATAATGTGTAACTTTTAAATTTTCTTTCATCCAAAACTGATTTCCAATCTGTATTATATTGTAGCTATTACCGTCAATGTCGAACACCTTTGTCTGAGAATAATTGCTTAATGCAAAAAATATTATAGTTGTAAATAACAAAATTGCTTTATTCATTTCTCTTTTATTTGGATTAATATTTATAATAACAGCAAAACACAATACAAATATATGAGATTTATTTATTTGTGAGAACATCATAATATATCTGTCTCTATCAAAAACACCTAACAAACATGAAGAATAATTTCGCCTCTTCTTATTATTATTATAATTTGCCAAACAAATTGAACTTTGTAACTTTACAACCTTATAAACTTTATAACTAATTATAAATGGAATACCGCAGTTACACGAACGGAGAAATTACCGTTTACTGGCGCCCAAAACTATGCAATCACAACGGATATTGTTATGAAAATCTGGATTCTGTTTTTGACCCACTCGACAGACCATGGATAAATATGAAAGGCGCTACCACCGAAGAAATAATAGATGTGATTGAACATTGTCCTACAGGAGCTCTGACATATAAAAGAAATTCCGAACTGACAGAAAGCAATAAAAAAGAAACCACAAATAATACTGTTGTAATTAACGTTGCGCCAAACGGACCATTTCTTGTAAAAGGCGATTTTATAATAATAGATAAAAACGGAAAGGAACTTCCCAAAATTGAAAAAGCAATGTTGTGCCGCTGCGGCAAATCCCGGAATATGCCTTTCTGTGATGGATACCATAAGGAAATAGATTTCAGAGGATAAAGCTACTTAGCTACAAATAAACCCTGCGAGGGTTCCAAACCCTCGCAGGGTTTATTTAACGAATTTAAATCAACAGCAAAATTTTTTTTTCAAAATCCTTTTTTATTTAATTTAGCTGTGTAACTTTGAAACCAATAATTACGGCAAATAACCAAAATGAAAAAACTTTTATTATTTCTTTTTATAGCAACAGAATGCTTTTATTCGAGCGGACAAACAACATCGTGGTCGTTGCAGAAATGTGTTGATTATGCTTTGCAGAATAACATAAACATCAAGCAACAGGAGCTAAACACAAAGTTATCAAAATCAGCGCTGACGCAAAGTTATTTCAGCACATTGCCCACGGTGAACGGCAGTGCATCGCATTCATACAATTATGGAAAAACCGTTGACAGGTTCACGAACCTTTTTGCTACAAATGAAGTCCTCTCACAGAATTTTTATTTAAGCAGCGACCTCACTATTTTCAATGGATTTCAAACATATAATACGATACGGAAAAGCAAAACCGATTATCAGGCAAGTATTTTCGATCTCGAGAAAATGAAAAATGATATTTCGCTTTCCATTGTTTCGGCATATTTGCAGATTTTATATAACGATGAATTATATGAAGCTGCTAAGGCTCAGCTTGAAATCACAAAACAACAGGTTGAACTTACGGGAAAACTTGTTGATGCCGGAAAACTTGCAAAAGGAAATTTATTGCAGATTCAGGCACAGGCGGCTTCAGAAGATTTACAGGTGACGAATGCAAGAAATCAACTCGACTTGTCATATCTCAATCTTCAGCTGATGCTCGATTTGCAGCCATCAGCCAATTATAAAATTGAAAAACCCCCGGTTGATTTGCCGCCGGAAATAGCCATCAAAGCCGAACCCGACAAAATATTTTCGGAAGCGTTAAAAATCCAGCCCGAAATAAAAAGCGCAGAATTAAAAGTACAAAGTTCCCAATATGATTTGTACATTACAAAAGGCATGAGGAGTCCGGGTTTATCACTTCGCGGTGCAATAGGAACAGGTTATTCAGGAGCAAGTAAAACATTTAAAGGATATGAATTTGGCGATTTCGATACTATCGGATACACGCTCGATATAAATCACATACCTATTATTTCTTCTTTTCCCACTTATACATCGATTTACGAAAAAACACCTTACAAAACACAGATAGATGATAACTTAAACAAATCATTCGGGTTTTATCTCTCAATTCCTATTTTCAACGGATTGCAGGTAAAAACCAATATTGACAGGGCTAAAATAAATTTACTTAATGCACAGTATAATCTACAACTGACAAAAAATACATTAAACAAAAACATACAACAGGCATATGCCGATGCGATTGCGGCACTGAATAAATATTTTTCAACATTAAAAACTGTTGAAGCATTGGATGAATCGTATAAATACATAAAGCAAAAATTTGATGTCGGAATGGTAACATCTACCGATTACAATGATGCGAAAAACAAACTCGATAAAGCCAACCTTGATTTACTGCAGTCGAAATACGACTATATTTTCAGAACAAAAATTCTGGACTTTTATCAGGGAAAGCCGTTGACGATGGATAAATAAAAAAGCTGCGAGCTATGAGCTACAAGCCGCAAGCAAAGAAAAAAAACAGAACTGAAAACTTTAAAAAAACATGAAAAAGAACAAAACATTAAAAATCATCGGAATAGTTGTTGTGGTTCTGATAATATTCATAATTGTAGGCAAGAAAGCCGGATGGATAGGAAACAAAGGAATTATAAGTATTGCAACAGATAAAGTAACACGCAAGACAATTATTGAAACCGTTTCTGCAAACGGAAAAGTTCAGCCTGTAATTGAAGTTAAAATAAGCCCAGATGTTTCAGGCCAGATCATTGAGCTCAAAGTCAAAGAAGGCGACAGCGTAAAAAAAGGCGATTTGCTTGCAAAAATAAATCCCGACATTTACGAATCGAATCTCGAAAGGATGGTTGCAGCATTAAATACTACGAAGGCAAATCTTGCAAATGCTAAGGCACGTCAGGCACAGGCCGAAGCACAGTTTATAAACGCAAAATTAAATTTCGAAAGAAATGAAAAGTTATGGAAGCAGAATGCAATTTCAACATCGGAATATGATGCGGCAAAATCGCAGTTTGAAGTTGCCAAAGCCGAAGTAGATGCTGCCAAGCAAAGTGTTGTTGCATCGCAGTTTAACATTAAAAGCAGTGAGGCTTCAATAAAAGAGGCAAGAGATAACCTCACAAAAACAACAATTTTCGCTCCCTGCGACGGAACAGTTTCAAAACTTAATGTTGAAAACGGTGAAAGAGTTGTAGGTACTTCTCAGTTCACCGGAACAGAAATGATGCGCATTGCAAACCTCAATGAAATGGAAGTCAACGTTGAAGTTAATGAAAATGATATTGTACGCGTAAAATTAAATGATACGGCTTTAATTGAAATTGATGCATTCATCAACAGAAAGTTCAAAGGTATTGTTACTGAAATAGCAACATCGGCTAATACAACAGGAATAACAGCTGACCAGGTGACAAATTTTGTTGTAAAAATCAGAATACTGAAAGAATCATACAAAGACTTGCTAAAAGACAAACCCTCATCATATTCTCCTTTCAGGCCTGGAATGTCGGCAGCGGTAGATATTCAAACCAAAACAGCAAAAAATGTTATCTGTGTACCCATCGAAGCTGTAACGAGCAGAGGAGATACCGCCAAAAAACCTGTTGCCGGAAACAAAAAGAATGCAAATAAAAGCGATGAAGAAATAAAAAAAGAAGAAGAAAAGGAAAAAGCAAAACAATTTGCCGAAAACAAAATTGAGGAGTGTGTTTTTATTTATGAAAAAGGAAAAGCAAAACTAACGAAAGTTAAAACAGGCATACAGGATAATACTTATATTGAAATACTTTCGGGCTTAAAGGAAAATGACGAAATTATCACCGCTCCATACAGGATTGTATCGAAAGATCTGAAAGACGGCGATGTCGTGAAAAAGGTTGATAAAAAAACTTTGTATTCAGGTAGTGAGAATACTTCGAAGTAATAAATTGTTCGTAGTTTGTCGTTTGTAGTTTGTAAATGTTCTATTGTTTAATTGCTAAATTGTCAAATTGCTAGTATCATTATTGATTGGTCATTTGTCTTTTTTAAAAACCATATGAATAAAAAATAATTTCATACATCCTACATCTTACTTCATACTTCAGATTATTTAATTAAAATAAATTTGCCACAGATTCACAGATTTAATTTATAAATTATCTCTAAAAGTGCCACTAATTCTCAACATAGAAACCGCAACAAACATTTGTTCTGTTGCATTATCGGAAAAGGAAAAAATAATTTCTTTTCGTGAAACCAGTATTGAAAATTCACATTCATCTTTACTGACAGTTTTTATTGAGAAAATTTTCAATGAAGCAAAAATAAAGTTGTCGGATATCGATGCGGTATGCGTTAGCAAAGGACCCGGCTCGTTCACCGGTCTCCGTATTGGTGTTTCAACAGCAAAGGGATTGTGCTATGCACTTGAGAAACCATTGCTGTCGGTAAATACCCTGAAAGCAATAACATGGGGAATGATAAAAAACAAAAAAGATAAAAATACTTTGTATTGCCCTATGCTCGATGCACGAAGGATGGAAGTTTACACTGCGTTGTTCAATTCAAATCTCGAAGAAGTTGAAACGACAAATGCCAGAATAATTGATAAAAATTCTTTTTCCGAAATACTTTCCAAAACAAAAATTATATTTTTCGGTGATGGAGCAGACAAATGCAGGGAGATTTTAAAAAACAATCAAAATGCCGTTTTCATTGATGATTTCAACACATCGGCAAAATACATGGCAGAGTTATCATATCAGAAATTCACAAAAAAAGAATTTGAAAATGTTGCATACTTCGAACCATATTATTTAAAAGATTTCTTTGCAACAACCCCGAAAGATAAGTTAGCTTAGTAAGTTATTCTTAAAAAATGTTTGTGGGTTATAGTTTTGTTCGTTCAGCGTTCAGAGTTATACGTTTTTCGCTTATACCTAC
>JAQUPB010000059.1 GCA_029004185.1 Bacteroidales bacterium
TAACCGTTAATTATACGGTAACAACAGGAGCAGATTGTGCTACAAAAGTTACATATGGAGGAACCACAGTGTATAGCGGAGGATCGGCGACACCAACTACAACCACTGCCATTTGCGACGGAGGCGATGTCACTGTTCGGGAGTACGGAGGTTCCGGCAGCCCTTTACAGTGGCAGAAGAGTGTAAACGGAGGAGCATGGGCAAATGTAGGCTCTACCGGTGCAATTCACATGGAAACAGGCATGACTTATCCAAACACCTATAAGTTCAGGGTTTTGGCACAGGGAGTATGCGAAGGAAATCCGACCGAAGAAATTGTTCCCCAGGAAGACGATTATATTCCGCCTCCCGGTGTTCCTACAGATTACGATTTTGTTTCACCCACCTTAGCGCTAGAAAAAATGATTGGTTTATGTTCCGACAACTATACATTTACCCAAAGACTAGCAAATGAAAATGCCGAAATAGCTTTGGGAGAAACTGTAACCGTAAATTTTATAAGCGGCACCGATGCCACAACCATGACCAGCGGAACTTTCAACGGTACAGCAATTGACATGGGTTCGGTAACATCAACAGCCACCCAGATTACATTTGATGCACCGGTAGCAGTTGAATACACCTGTCCATCTGAATTCACAATTGTTTTAAACGGAATTACAAATCCCGATTATGGTTCATCAGGCGATGCAACAATTTCCGTTGAGAATGCCACAGGAGGGGCTGATGAAGGAACATACCCTTACGAAACGGCTTCCCACATAGGCGATTACGTTTACTTTGATGAAGCTACAACCTGGGATTATACAACTCAAAATAGCTTTGGGCATTGCTATAATAATTTAGCTGCCGGAACCTATTGTTTTGAACTTCATTATCCTACTTCAGGAAGTTTGTATGTTGGTCATCTCGCATCTGCCGGAACTTCAGGATGCAGTATTTCTAGTGGCTCCATTGTGGATGCTCCAGATGTTCTAACAAGCGGTTGCAGCAACACATCTGGAAATTCCGATAATGTCTTATATGATAATAACTGCACAAATACCGGCTACAATTTATTAGCAGGGAACTGTATTACTGCCGGCTCTACTTATATAACTTGTTATACTGTACCAATCGGTTGTGATGGGATAAGCTTTTGCCCCCTTATAGATGGATTATCGGTTCTACCTATTGATTTATTATATTTTGATGCCAAAATGAACGAAGGAGTTGTGGAACTCAGCTGGGCAACAGCTACAGAAACAAATAACGATTACTTTACCCTTTTGAAAACATCTGACACAAAAGTGTATTTTGATTTCCTGAAGGTAAACGGTGCAGGCAACAGTATTTCAACACTACATTATAATGCGGTTGATAAAAACCCCTTTCCGGGAATTTCTTATTACCGTTTGCAACAAACAGATTATGATGGGAAATATTCATTAAGCAGACTGGTTGCAATAAATACAAATGTTAAAAACAAAACCCTGGATATAACACAACCATATTTTGACGGAACAACAATAAACACAACAGCTATAAACATTGATAATCCTACTTTAACTGTTGAAATAATAGATTTTACAGGGGCATTGGTTTACTATAAAACTTTTGAAACATATAAAGAAAAAACCATGATTTTGAAATTACCAACTTATAACCTGGTGAAGAATTCGGTTTATCTCATGAGAATATATAACAGCAAGGAAAGCGTTGTGAGGAAGTTTACATTTTAAACAGTAGTCAGTATTCAGTAATCAGAAAAAAAATAAAATTCTGCAGTTCTGTTTTTTAAAAAAAATTCTAATTCTTTTCATTGAAAGATTAAAGTCGGCAATTAGTATAATCACTATCGACTACTGATTACTAATTACTAACTACTGACTATTTACAATTCTGTTTCAGGTATTTTTTTGCTTCTTCGTCGCCGAGTGCTGCAGATTGTTTTATGTCCTCGCATGCGTCGAGGAATTTTCCAAGTTTGGCCTTTGAGAGACCTCTGTTAAAATATGAATCGGGAAGCCTGTTATTAAGCAATATTGATTTTGAATAATCCAGTATCGCTTCTTCATGTTTTTTTTGTTTGGCATAAGTATATGCCCTGTTGTAATATGCGCCTGCATATTTCGGGTCTATGTTTATTATTGAAGTATAATCATCAATTGCCCGTTCATCTTCACCGAGTTGATTATAATCGAACGCCCTGTTAAAAAGCGAATTCAATGTTTTCTGATTGATATCTATTGCTTTTGTATAATATTCAATTGCTTTATTTATTTGTTTCATCCTGTCATAAATCACACCCATGCTGAAATAAATTTGTGTGTTCAGCGGGTCAAGTTCTTTTGCTTTATTAAAATCGGCAAGTGCTTTATCGTACAAATTAAGTTTATCATAAATCAATGCCCTGTTGAAATATGAATATTTATCTTTTGGATTTATAAGGATGGCATTAGTATATGCTTTTGCTGATTCATTATATTTACCAACCATATCAAAGCAAACACCAAGATTAAAACATGCCATGAAACTTGTTGAATCAATGCTCAGAAATTTCATGTAGTCATTTATGGCATTATTATATTCTTTAAGTTTCTGATAAGAAATCCCCCTGTTGAAAATTGCTTCCCGGAAATTTTTATTTTTTGCAATTGCCTGAGTGAATAATTCAACGGCATTTCTGTATTCCGCCTTGTTGTATTTTTCCATTGCCTTATCGAAAAGTTCTTTTTCGGTCTGAGCATTCAGCAACAAGGGAAATAATAATAAAGTTAGGAATATTTTTTTTAATTTCTTGCTCATAAGAAACTGGTCATTAGTCAATAGTCATTGGTCGTTAGTAAAAAGTTACTTTTAAAATCGTAATTCGTAAATCCTAAATATTTTCACCACCCTCCGCTTGCTCCACCGCCGCCAAAACCTCCTCCTCCGAAGCCACCGAAGCCGCCTCCTCCACCTCCGCCGAAACCTCCTCCACCGCCGCCGAATAATCCACCTCCACTAGTAAAATTATTATAATGACCACCCCTTCTGCTTGTACTCATAAGCAACCAAAGAGCAATCCAGAAAGACATATGGTTTGTTTTTGCATATGACCGCGCACCTGCAATTCTGAATACTCCAAAAAATAAAAAGGCAAGAGCAATTATTATAAATGGAGCCCAGTTTTTATTTTTATCAATTATTTTTTCATGTTTTTTAGAATAATCACTTGCCGAAAATTCTTTCTTAGCCAGACTCATCAATACATTTGTAGCGCCATCGAGTCCTTCGTAATATTTATTTTGTTTGAAATTCGGAACTATTTCGTTTTCTACAATTCTTTTGCAAATTGCATCGGGTATTATTCCTTCCATTCCATAACCTGTCGATATATTAACTTTTCCTCCTTCAGAATTATTTTTCGGTTTTATTAATATTAATATGCCATTGTCTTTATCTTTTTGTCCTATTCCCTTACCTTCTTTTTTCCATTTTTCTGTTAAACGATTTGCATAATCAGCAATATCGTATCCGTTCAGGTCTTTAACGATGACAATTGCAATTTGCGTTGAAGTAGAATCGTCAAAAGCAACAAGTTTTCTCTCAAGATAGTTTTGTTCCTCAGGCGATAAAAAGTTTGCGAAATCGTTAACCAGTTTTTGTTGTTTAGGTGCCTCGGGAATATCGTCCTGCGAATAAGAAATGCCGCAAACAAACAGAAGAAGTAAAAAGAATATTTTTTTTATTTTATTCATTAACATTTTAATTGAAAGAAATGTCATCAGACAATTCATTCTTATCTTCACCTTCTTTATAAGGAAAAAATTCTTTCAGCTTATAACCTGCCATTTCAATGCCTGCTATCAAGCCTTCGGTATATTTTTCTTCTTTAAAATTTGAAATCACTTTATCTTTCACATCGTTCCAGAAGTTTTTGGGAACAACGGCATTAATTCCCGCATCGCCAAGAATTGCAAATTTTTTATTATTAACGGCGAGATAAAATAAAACTCCGTTGCGCAATTTTGTTTTGTGCATTTTAAGTTTTGCAAAAATATATGCGGCATTGTCCAACACATCACCTTTGCAATGCGAATCAATATGCAGACGAATCTCGCCCGAAGTCTCCCGTTCAGCTCTGGCAATAGCTTCAGCAATTAAGGCTTTTTGTTCTTCGGTAAAAAACTTGCTTGTTAGATGCATTTTTTTATTCAATAATTCGATTATTCGTTTGTTCGAATGTTCGATTATTCGATTGTTCTAAAACTCCACTTTCGGTGCTTTTTCGGCTCCTGCCTGCGATTGGAAATATGATTTCTTGTCAAATCCGCATATTGAAGCAATTATATTTTTTGGGAATTTCCTTATATAAATATTATATGCCTGAGCCATTTCATTAAACTTTCTGCGTTCAACAGCAATTCTGTTTTCGGTTCCTTCCAATTGAGACTGCAATTCAAGAAAATTCTGATTTGCTTTTAAATCGGGATAGCGTTCAACAACTACCATTAATTTACTCAAGGCAGAGCTCAATCCGTCCTGTGCCTGTTGGAATTTCTGAATACTTGTTGCATCAAGTTTGTTCGGGTCGATTGTAACCGATGTAGCTTTTGCGCGTGCTTCAACAACTTCGGTTAAAGTTTTATTTTCGTGAGTTGCATATCCCTTAACAGTACTAACAAGATTAGGAATGAGGTCGAGCCGTCTCTGATAAACATTTTCAACATTCGACCATTGAGAAACAACACCTTCTTCGCGTGTAACCATGCCGTTGTATGTTCCACAACCGGACCAGAATATAATTATGAAGAACAATACCACTATTCCCCATGTTATCATTTTTTTATTTTTCATAGTTTTTTTGGTTTTAAATTATTAATTAGTGTCTGTTCATAAAGTTTGAAGTTTGGTTCAGAATGTTCGAGTTCGAGGCTTTCGAAGTTTTCCAAGTCAGGAGGCTACTTGTGTAACTGACTGACTTGGAAAACGAGAGTAACGAAGAAATCGGACATTATGAACAAACTTTAATTATTTTTCAAGTTCATTCATCAGCTCATCAGTCATTTCAAGGTTATGATAAACGTTTTGAATATCTTCATCTTCCTCAAAAATTTCAACAAGTCGTAATATTTTTTTTGCACTTTCATTGTTAAGTTTAACAGTAGTTTTAGGTATTCTTTGAATTTCAGCATTTTCAACTTCTATTTTCATTGCCTCAAGTTTTTTCTGCATTGAACCGAAGTTCTCAAATGAAGTTGTAATTGTAAAAACATCATCTTCCAGTACAGCATCTTCTGCGCCTGCATCAATTATTTCCATTACAAAGTCATCTTCCACCAGATTTCCTTTTGGCACGGTAAATATTCCTTTTCTGTCGAAAATGAAACTCAGCGAACCGTTTGTTCCGAGGTTTCCGCCATGTTTGGTAAAATACGAACGGATATTTGCAACTGTCCTTTGAATGTTATCGGTGGTACATTCTATGAAAAGGGCCACACCGTGAGGAGCATATCCTTCGTATGTTGATTCTACCAGAGCAGCACTGTTTTTATCGGATGCTTTGTTAATTGCTCTTTGCACATTATCTTTCGGCATGTTTGCACCTTTGGCATTTGCAACCGCCAGACGCAATTTTGCATTCCCGTCAATATCCGAACCTCCCTCTCTGACAGCGACAGTAATATCTTTTATGATTTTTGAAAAGATTTTTGAACGCTTTGCATCCAGTGCACCTTTTTTCCTTTTAATTGTTGACCATTTACTGTGACCCGACATAAATTTTAATTTTTTTTGTAAAAATAAAAAAATAATACAAACTGAAAAAATGTAATTAGTATAACATCACAAAGTTATTATTTTTTATCGGATTCTTTTCAAATAAAAAAACCCCTTCTTTTACAATCAGGGGTTTTAAAAATTTAATTTTCCGGGGATTATTCGGCAAAAACCTCAAAATTTATGCTAACATTCACATCTTTGTGAAGGCGCACGTTTGCGGAATATGTACCGAGTTCCTTAACATGTTCTTCTTTAATATCTATTCTTTTTCTGTCAACATCATAATTGAATTGTTTTTTTATCGCTTCAGCAAGCTGCATTGATGTTACCGAGCCGAATATTTTTCCGGTTGAACTTGCTTTTGTTCCGACTTTGACAGTAATATTTTTAAGATTTTCTGCTAATGTTTCTGCTTCTTTTTTGATTTTTGCTTCTTTAAAAGCTCTCTGTTTAAGAGTTTCAGTCAGTACTTTTTTGTTAGCTTCGCCGGCCAGCATTGCCAATCCTTTTGGAATCAGAAAATTCCGTGCATACCCGCTTTTAACGTTTACAACTTCATCCTTGAATCCGAGCTTGTTTACATCCTGTTTTAATATTACTTGCATTTTTTCCTCCTTGGTTATTTTAGTAAGTCAGCAACGTAAGGTAATAAAGCCAGATGTCGTGCACGTTTTACTGCCTGCGCAACTTTTCTCTGATACTTTAAAGAAGTTCCGGTTAATCTTCTGGGTAAAATTTTACCCTGTTCATTAATGAATCGCAATAAGAAATCAGCGTCTTTGTAATCGATATATTTGATTTTACTTTTCTTGAAGCGGCAGTATTTTTTCTTTTTTACGTCAACTGCAAGCGGTGCAAGATATCTTATTTCGGGTTGTTGGTTTATTGCCATAATATTTATTTTTAGAAAATTCTACTTATCCGAAACGGTTTTATCAACACGAATTTTATTTTTTTCGGTACGCTTCTTTTCATTGTATTTTATAGCGTATTTATCGAGCCTGACTGTCAGGAATTTTAAAATTCTTTCATCTCGTTTATAAGCCACTTCGAGTTCTGAAATAACTTCGCCCGGTGCCTTGAATTCGATAAGATGATAAAATCCTGTTGATTTTTTCTGAACGGGATAAGTGAATTTGCGTAATCCCCAGTTTGCTTCGTGCACAACCTCCGCCTTTTTATCGGTAAGAAATTTTCTAAACTTGCTTACCGCTTCCTTCATCTGGTCATCAGATAAAACGGGAGTCATAATGAAAACGGTTTCGTATTGATTCATTTTTTTTGTTTTATTTTTTATTATCCTTAATAGCTCAATTACTAAAAGGAGTGCAAAGGTAAAAAAAATATTTTAACTTACAAGTTTTAATAAAAGTATTATTTAATACTAATTCCGGCATACATAACATTATGAGTTAAAGAAAGACTAAAATTCATTTCTGTTGTTGCGCCAAGTATAAAATTTAAATTTACTTTAAAATCCGAATCATGAGATAATAAGTATGAAAAACAAACTACAGACATACGATTCTGCCTTAGTTTTTAAAACCTACATCATACTTCATACATTATATATCGTTTTTCCTCTCAAAGTGTCATAGTTTATTGACTTTATTTAAGGGTAAATTAAAACTTTATTTTTCATACAAAATAAATTACCTGGTGCTTTGCACTTATTATTTTACTTTACTTTTATCCGCAATATTTTTCAATGATTTTATTGATAAAATTTTACATATCAAAGAAACCGGAGACAGCCGAAAATCCGAAGAAGAGTAGGCAGAAAAAATCAACAAAATGAAAATTAAATTTTTTATCTCGCTTGCCGTTGTTATTTTATTAAGCGCGTGCCAGCGAAACGTAAAAGTGCCGGATGAAATAAACCGTTTTACTGCGGGAGCCGATTTCATTTTCCGGGGAACAATACAGTTGTTAAACACTTCTACCATTGACGCTGAAGACCCGACTAACATGGCAGTAGTGAAAGTAGATAAAGTAATAAGTTCTTCAGATAATCTGCGCGAGTTTGAAGGACAGCAAATCACAGTCCGCCTTAAAGATGTTGCAAAAGCTAAAAAAGAAGAAAGCCGGATATTTTTCACCCGCACAGTTTTTCTTGGCGAAAGCATCGGTGTTGACGAGGTTGGCAGTTTTGCCGAAAACAAATATCAGGACCCCGAAAAACAAATCAACACTGCAAAACAGGACATTTCAGATGAAAAACTTAAAGTACGCATCAGCAGTTCAGAGCTTGTTGTAAGCGGCAAGATAGTCAGCATAAGAAAATCATCAACCCAATATGATAAAGTATCGGAACACAACCCGCAATGGATGGAAGCCGAAATAGAAGTTACAGGCATGTTCAAAGGAGCCGAAACAAAAAAAATAACAATACTCTTTCCCGGCAGTGACGATGAAGCATACATGGACAGCCCCAAATACAAGGAAGGCGACACCGGCATTTTTATTCTGCGAAAAAACAATATTAAAATGGGAGATGAAAAAATGTTCAGCATGGTATTTAAACAAGATTTCCTTGATATCAACCAGTCGGAAAAAATTAAAATTTTAATAAAAAAATAATTAATAATATAAATAATTAAATGTTATGAAAATCAAGATTGTATTAATTTCATTACTCGCAATGCTGATATTTAAAAGCAATGCGCAGAGCATATTCGGCGAAAAGATTCTTGTTGTTGACATGATTGCCAATTCGCAAAGCAGTGAAACCAACCGCGATGCCGAACCCAACATAGCTGTTGACCCTGAAGATGTGAACAAAATAGTGGCAACTGCATTCACCTATAATCCATCAGGCGGATTAGATACTGCCCCGATATTTATTTCTGTTGACCGCGGGCTAAACTGGGCGTTGAACAATAAAGTCCCAAGCACTAACGGACGCACAGTTGATATTTCCGTTGCCTTTTCAAATAAAAATCACACTCTTTATACTTCAATATTGCAGAACTCTCTGACCACAATGGTTACCTTGCGCGATGCAGATCCTTTTGCTTCCGGCTTAATGACCACACTTCGCACTTATGCCGGCAACAGCCATGACCAGCCATATCCCGAAGCAATCAGCAGAAACGACGGAGGCACATTGAAAGACAATGTTTATGTGGGATTTAACGATTTGGATGCCGACAAGTCGGCTTCGTGCGATAAAAGCAATAACGCACGCACCGCAGCCGCACCAGCCGGATTCGCTACTACGGCTATCGAAGTCCGCAGTACATATGGTCAGGATGGCCCTCCGGTACGTTATTCGGCTCACAGCAGCGGCGTAGTATACGGCGCTTTTGTTGCATGGACATCAAAAACCCATGACAATGGTACAGTAAAAAGTTTTGAGTCTGACATTGTTGTTGTTCGCGATGACAATTACGGAACCGGCGCTTCACCTTTCACTGCCTTAAAAGACCCTTCAGACAATAAAGCCGGAAAATTCGTTGTTCAGAATGTAACTACAAATTTCTGCAGTTCCGCGTATTTAGGAAATCAGCGCGGAGCTCTTGGCATAAGCATTTGTGTAAATCCCGCTAACTCAGCCGAAGTATGGATTGCATGGCTCGACAGCAATACGACATCAGGAAAAGTAAAACTTCACGTACGCAGGTCGACCAACAGCGGCGCAAACTGGAGTGCCGACTTGCTTGGAGTTGTCAATGCAATAAATCCTGCTGTTGCGGTAAACAGCAAAGGAGTATGCGGAGTGCTTTACCAAAAGCTCAACGGAACAACATGGGAAACTCACGTTCAGCGTTCTTCAGGCGGAACAACATGGAGCGACAAAATCCTCAACACATTCGACAACGGAAGTGCATACGTGCCGACATCAAATCCTATCGGTGATTACGCCGACATGGTGGCTGTAGGCGAAATATTCTTCGGGGTTTTTTCCGCCCTTAATATTCCCGACAGTTCAAAATTCCCTCAGGGTGTACGCTACCTGCGAAATGCAGATTTCACCACACATCAATTGCGTAACCTTGCAAATACAGCTAATGTAAACCCATCCATTGACCCTTACTTTTTCAGGATTACACCGGGACTTAAATTCAGCTTTTGCAAAGTTTACCCGAAACTCTGTCCCATTAAATACATCGACAAGGATATTTTGCACATACCTCCTTATCCATGCCTTGTGTGCCCGTGGCCATGCATAACATGCGCGCCATTTGAAATACCCATCGAAGAAATGTTCAGGCATTTTTATCCCGATAAAAAAATAAGTACCGTTCTTAATGTTCCCTATTTCCATCTTGAAATTGAGGGAATAAATTTGCGTGACTTCGATATTGAATTAAGAAATGCCGACGGCGAACCCCTGAAGCACGAAATAAATAAAACAGGCAGAGGCTATGCAGTTAGTTTTCATCCATCAAAAAATAATTTTAATGCAAAGCAGGGATTACATGGATTAGTGATAACCGTATTACCAAAAAATGCCGAAGCAGCTAAAAAAGGAGCCGATTTAAAATACAAACTTCATGTCAGCGATTACCGCTTTAAACAATTTATGACGTTAAAAAAATAGCTTGTTCAACAATACTGCGGTGCCGTAATCTCTAACCGGCATCGCGGTATTTTTTACTCACAATATAATAGCAGTTGATATAATTTCGCCACCTACGGGGCTTCCTTTTTATAACTTGTATTTTTCTACCATAATACCGCATCTAATGAGGCTAAAAAAGTACCATGGGTACGATATTATGGTAGGACTACCAAATGCGAACTTATTAAAGTGCCGTAGGCACGAAATTATAACACAAACAAAATTTAGCCGGACAATAATGATTTAATACAACAAAATTTGCGTATTTTTACGCACCATTTCAGAAACCTAAAAAAGTTTACCATGGAGTTTGATGTAAAAAAAGTAAGAGCCGACTTTCCAATATTAAAACAATTAATTTATAACAAACCGCTTGTTTATTTTGATAATGCAGCAACAACCCAAAAGCCACTTTCAGTTATAGAAAGCATTTCGGAATATTACAAAACCATAAACAGTAATATTCACAGAGGTGTGCATCACTTAAGCATACTTGCAACCAACCAATATGAAGAAACCCGCGAAATAACACAAAAATTCATAAACGCAAAAAACAAAAGCGAAATAATATTCACAAGAGGAACAACGGAAAGTATAAATTTAATTGCCAACACATTTGCAAAAAGATTTATAAATAAAAACGATGAGGTTGTAATTTCAACAATGGAACATCATTCCAATATCGTTCCGTGGCAAATGGTTTGCGAAGAACGAGAAGCAAAACTAAAAGTAATACCTATAAATGAAAGCGGAGAAATTATTTTCGAAGAATTCGAAAAACTCCTGAATGAAAAAACAAAAATAGTTGCAATAACTCATATATCAAATGTTTTAGGCACAATAAATCCCATAAAAAAAATCATTGAGAAAGCACACAGTTATAATATTCCGGTATTGATTGACGGAGCGCAGAGCTCCGCCCACATGAAAGTTGACGTGCAGGAGCTCGATTGTGATTTTTTCTGTTTTTCGGGACATAAAATGTACGGACCAACAGGAATAGGGGTTTTATACGGAAAAGAAAAAATTCTTGATGAACTTCCTCCATACCAGGGCGGCGGCGACATGATAGATAAAGTTACTTTTGAGAAAACCACTTATAACAGAATTCCCCTGAAATTTGAAGCAGGCACCCAAAATATTGCAGACGCAATAGGATTAAAAGCCGCAATTGAATACATAAACAAAACCGGAATTAACAATATTTTTGAATACGAGGATGAAATACTAAAATATGCAACCGGTAAAATGATGGAAATTGAAGGAATGAAAATATATGGTACTGCAAAAAATAAAACAAGCGTAATTTCATTTTTAATTGGAAACATAAAACCCGACGATGCAGGAGAAATAATTGATAAATTCGGAATTGCAGTTCGCACAGGTCACCATTGCGCACAGCCTCTGATGGACTGGTACAAAATTCCCGGCACTGTCAGAGCATCGTTTGCTTTTTATAATACGAAAGAAGAAATAGATATGCTTGTAAGGGCAATAGAGAGGGTTAAGGTGATGTTTTTATGATAAAAAACAGAACAATCGAACATTCGAATAATCGAACAATTGAATTTAGGAATCAGGATTTGGGATTTACGATTTTTTAAAAAAAATAAGCAGTTAACTTACAATTAACAATTAACGATTAACAATTAACTTTTTCTAATGACTAAATCCATAAAAGAAATACAGGACGAAATAATTGAGGAATTCAGCAAATATGCTGACTGGAGCGATATTGAGAATGACAATAACAAATACTTTCATCTGATAGAACTCGGAAGAGCCCTTCCTCCTATTGATGCATCAGTAAAAAACGATAAAAACATTATTGACGGATGCCAGTCGAAAGTATGGCTTACGGCAAAAGTCGAAAACGGTAAAATAATTTATTTTGCCGACAGCAATACCGAAATAACAAAAGGAATCATAAGTCTGCTGATAAGAGTTTTTTCCAATCAAACTCCCGATGACATTATAAATGCCAACATGGATTTTTTAAAAAACATGGGATTAGAAAATCATCTTTCCCCCACAAGAGCAAACGGTTTGATAATTATGATCAAGCAAATGAAACTTTATGCTCTGGCATCAAAAGCAAAACTCTCAAATAAAAAAGTTTAAAGGTGAAAGTCGAACTAACTATAAACTGAAGACTGATAATGAACCGCTATCAATAATATCAGATTTCGAATATGCTGGATATAATTCGAATTATTAAGTTTGACCCCTGCGGGGTCACATATTGGTAGCATTAATATATTCTACCAACATACGACCCCGACTGGGGTCGAACAATATTAAAACTAATATTCAATTAAAGAATATTTTTAAAATAATTTTTTTATCAACCAAACAGAAAAAAATAAATTAATAATGATGATAACGGTTCGTTATAAAGTCTAAGGTTTAAAGTTGAACTAACTATAAACTGGAAACAGGAAACAGAAAACCGGAAACAGAAAAGAGCTACCTTTCGATAGCTCCTTCCTTCCCTGCAAAATGATTTATTAATGCGCGGTTAATGATATTAATGTTTGAAAGTTAACCAAAATTATAAACCATTAACACATAATTTTCACATAATAAATCAGTATTTAATGCCTATTGTTATTAAAAAATTACTATTAGTATATTTAATTTTAGCCGGTTCAGTATCAATTCTTTTTGTATAATACATGTAATAACTTTCGCTGTAATTTACCAGAGAATAAGCAAAATCAATAAAAAAGTCTTCCACTCTGTATCCAAAACCAACAGAGTAAACATAAGTTAAAACATTATTGTATCCATCCTTATAAGGATTTCCATAAAATGCATATCCGGCTCTTATTGCATACGGAGACAAGTTCAGTTCACCGCCGGCTCTGATAATACTCGGTGAAGTATATTTCTTTTCTATTGCTATATTTTCTTCGTTAAAATCGTAATCGTAGCTGCGTAATAATGATTTCGAATAATCCACATATTCATATTCGACATTTATGAGTCCCTTTTTCCCAAATACAATTCCTACGCTTCCTATAGCCCGCATAGGAGTTATAATTCTGTAATTAAAACTACCTTCCGGTGAATTATCAGAAAATTTATCGCCGTTATCAAAAGAGGAAGTCATTTCTTTATTATAATCAATGCCCAATGAATAAACAGTAGTGGAATGAATGGCAGCGCCGAGGCGAAGAAAGTTTGCAGGTTTGTATATGATTCCGAATTTGCAGTTGAATCCGCTGCCCGATGTGGAATAATATTCGTGAAGATTGAAAGATTTAAAATCGGAAATGGAAGTTGTATCTTTGCTGATTGTATCCTGAATATCGGTTTCAGTAAAATTAGAATTATAAGTATATCTCACACTAGGAATATCTATTGTCATTCCCACATAAAGTTTATCCTTATAATTTGCACCGAAACTGAACACTGTTTCTCCGCTTGCACCTTTGGTTGATATGGTTTTTCTCTGGTTTTCGCCGTAATGCGGAACAGCGCTTATGTAATGGCTCGAATCAGGGTTTCCGTCGAAATCGATTAAATATGTATAAAAAGGCATCCATGCGCCATATTCATCAAGGTTCATATAATATGTGCCATTGGCTTCATCGAGGTATTGGTCGAGAAGCGTGCTTTTGGTGTTAACTCCTTCAATGGTAATACTGCTGTGGTAATTATTAAGCCTTTTATATCCTATGCCGAAATTAAAATTCACCCAGCCGCTTCTACTGTTTTCTCTGTTGATAGTAGTAACAAAGCCAAAATTATTCAGATTAAAATTAAAACCCACATCATGTCTTTGATTCTTAAGGTAAGTAGCATCTGCAGTTTTCACATAAAAGCATGGAGTAATAGTAATTTCCGATTTCTTGTAAACCGCAATGCCGGCAGGGTTAATGCTTATTGCCGAGAAATCTGCACCCATTGCACTATATGCACCACCAAGTGATACAAACTTTGCAGTTCCTCCAATTGTGTTCTGAGAGAACCTCAGAGCAAATGTTTCATCCTGGGCGTTAACAATGTTAACAATCAAACCCATTAGTAATATGACTGCTGATTTTTTCATTTTTTTTAGTTTTATTTAAAACCAGTTTTATCTACCTTTTCTGGCGCCGCCACCGCTGCTTTGACCTCCGCCTCCGGAACTTGGTCTGCTGCTTCCCCCGCCGTTATAGCTTCCTCCGGAATTACCACTCGGTCTGCTTCCACCGCTGTTATAGTTTCCGCTGCCACTGCTTCTCGTCGGTTTGCTGTCGTTATATGAATTATTATTTGTACTTCTGTTGTTAACAGGCGCTTCACTTCTTTTCGGTTCACTATACTGATAGTTCGGTCTTGTGTTGAAATT
>JAQUPB010000060.1 GCA_029004185.1 Bacteroidales bacterium
GGAGAAATACTCTGCAAGGGACCAAGCATCATGGCGGGCTATTACAAAGAACCCGAACTCACAAAAGAAACAATTGACAACGAAGGATGGTTCCACACAGGAGACATAGGTTGTTTTGATGAAGACGGGTTACTTAAAATAACAGGAAGGAAAAAAGAAATTTTCAAAACATCATTCGGGAAATACATTTCGCCGCAGCTTATCGAAAATAAATTCAAAGAATCACCATTCATTGATAACATTTTTGTTGTCGGCGAAAATCAAAAATTTGCCGCTGCCATTATTGCTCCCGATTTTAATTATCTTCAGGAATGGTGTGAGAGAAAAGAAATTGATTACACAGCAAATAAAGAAATGCTGAATTTGCCAAGAATAAAAAAACGTTTTCATAAAGAAGTTGATATTTACAATTCCCATTTCGGCGATACCGAACAGATAAAAAGATTTGAACTTGTCGAAACAGAATGGACAATTGAGTCGGGAGAACTCACAGCCACACTGAAACTGCGAAGAACATTCATGAAACGAAAATATAAAGATGTTATAAGTAAAATTTTTAATAATTGATTTTTATTTTCGATTTGCTTCAGAATCAACGGGCATGAAGAAACAATATTTTTCTTCAATAATAAAATTTTGAAAACATAATTTATTAATGTAGATTTGAATATTAAAAGAACGGACCATGAGAAAGATTTCTAGTAAAGCATTTAGGCTTCTCTTAAAGATATTTTTTATTTTTCCATCTGTATTTGTAAACGCACAATATTATCAGAATTTCGATAATGTAAGTACAATGTATTCATCGGGCGGATGGAACCAGGTGAATAAAAGTAATCCGGTTGGAACATGTTTGTGGTCGCAGGATAATTACGTATTTACAGCTCATTCGGGTGCTGCGAATTCATCAATCATGGCGAATTATATGAGTGTTAATACTTTTGGCACCATCAGCAACTGGCTTTTTGCGCCCTTTATGAACATAAAGAACGGTGATAAAATAGCTTTTTACACTATTTCGCAGTATTCAAATAAACCCGACAGATTACAGGTTCGGATGAATACCAACGGAAACAGTACTAATGTGGGAGCAACGGAATCTACCGTTGGGGATTTCACAACTCTTCTTTTGGAAATAAATGCGAGCCAGACTGCCGGAGGATATCCGCTAACATGGACAAAGCAAACAATAACTGTCAGCGGTGTAACAGGAACGGTGAGCGGTAGAATTGCTTTCAGATATTATGTCACAAGTGCAGGATTTTCGGGATCTAATGCTTCCACTATCGCAATTGATGATTTTTGTTTTAACTATAACCTCGGTATTAAAGAATATGAATATAATTCAAAAATAAATATCTATCCATCTCCTGTAAATGATTACTTCGAATTAACATCAGATTATTTAAAAGGAAAGAAAATTGAAATTAAAATTTACAATATTTCAGGAAAAATTGTTGAACAAAAAACCATAGAAAATTTTTGCAAAACAAAATTCGAAACCATAGCTTATTCAAAAGGCGTCTATTTTGTTGAAGTTACCGCCCCCGATTTTATTTTCACAAAAAAAATAATAGTAAAGTAATTTTAGACTTTGTGATCTTTATAATAAAAACATATATAGATTTATATATATGTTCCCTGAAAAAACAATCATTTCGAAATTTAACGTATTCTATAGATTGCTTAAATTCAAAGCAAGTATGAGGTCAATAGTATAAGTGTTATCTGAAAATACATAAGAATATCTCAACCCGATATCCAGAGGAATAAAAAATCTGAAAATATTAATATCGCCGGTTAATTCTGCTCCGCATGAATTAAATTCCTTTCTCGTTAAACTAACATTGTCAATAAAAGCATAATCGGTAAATAAATTTAATTTCAATCTTTTTATATAAAACAACGAACTTATTTTTAAATCGGGATAAAGCAAAGGAAATTTATAATCGAATGAAAGCTTTTTTATTTCGTAAATATCTTCCAGATATGTATAACCTCTTGGCATGTTTATTATGTTTTCAAAAACATATCCTGAATACAGCGAATTGTTTTTCTGATATTCGAAACTTATTTTTGTGCTGTGATGACGGCATATTCCCGGGAAAAGAAAATACGACTGAACAGAAAATATCTCACCGTAATAATCAGGAGCATTTTTGTAATTAACCGAAATTGCTTGTCCGAAACGCGGACGCATGTCCCTTACGACTGTCTTTTGCACATTATAAGCATACAATCCAAAATTATAAAACATAAAACTTTTAATATCATAAGTATAAATATCTAACGATGAATTGCTGACATTAATATAACCTATACCAGATGATGGCTCTAATAGTCTGTAATAATTGCCGGAAGAAAAATTCAACGGCAGACTTAAATCTATTCCTGATTTTAATTCATCCCATGAAAAAGATTTCAGGGTTGTGTCCGTTGAGGAAACAAAATGGCTTCTTCTGTTTCCGTAATCTGCCTTTAATCCGACAACAGGGTACCATCCTTTATAATCAAACGAAAGCGAATATGTGTTTGTGTTTTCAATCTGGTTGTATTTATATGATAAAATCGTGAAAGCGGTGCTTAGTTTATTTTGAGAAAGAAATCTTATTCCCGGATAAAGTTCCGTATTGTCATATTCAAAAGGCATCCAGCTGTGGAAATTAAATAAGTGCATGGTTTTGCTGTAATTTTTTACTTCGTAGCTTTTAATTTTTATTGTGTCGAAATTTATTTTGTTTTCCTGATTAATGTAACCTTCGTATAATTTAATTGAAGTATTTCCGACATTTTCCAGAGGGGTCCACACAGAAGGGTTGAAATCGGTTTCAACTATATTGTAGCCATCGGCAGTGTAATCGGAATATGCGATTTTACCTGTATTCTGCGAAATAGTTATATCGCTTGCGCCATATTTCGATGAAGTCACCTGATGAATTTTTTGAGTATTTATGTCGATTGCATAAATGTTCGAAATGCCGGAGTAAATACCGTTAAAAAATATGTATCCTTTTCTGAAGACAAGTTTGTAAATCTCGGTTATCTCCTCTTTAAGTATGGTTTTAAAATTCAGATTATCCGCCTCAATAAGTAAAATTCCTTTTCCTTTATTGTTCATGTTGATGACGGCAATTTGCCTGCAATCATCCGACCATACAGGTGTTATGTAGAAATCATTACTTCCCGTTGAAAACCTTTTTATTTCTTTTCCGGTATTTGCATCAATGATGACCAGGGAATTTTTGTAATCTTCGGTTACTTCAACTGTTGCTATTTTTGTGCCATCAGGGGAAATTGAAGGTGCGAACAATCTTGTTCTTCTTGTCAATGTTGTTTTCTTTTTATTTCTTAAATCATATTTTTTAATTACGGAATAATTACGTCCTGCCCATCTTTTATCGAACTGAATTTCCGACCATACGATTATATTATTGCAAGCCGAAAGCAAGGGTCCCTCCCCTGTTTTATTTTTTGACTGCGAGCTGTTAATGTCAAATGTTGCCGACAGGCATGCAGTATTGTAAAATCCGGGTGTAATTATTTTTTTCTCTTTTCCGTTTTGTTTAAAAACAACAAGATGCGGTATATCGTCAAAGCCTGATTTCACAGCTAGTATGGCACTATCATTAAGATAAATCGGATACTGATAATTTGTATAAATATTTTTTTGAGGAGAAACGGTTTTAAATTCCGTATAATTATTTTTATTCATTTGTTGTTTCCACAAACTATCGAGGTCGGCAATTGTTTGCTTGTATAATTTTACTTTCGTCAAACCGGAAACCTTTTTGATTCCTTTGTTAAATGGAGTTATGCTCCATGAATTTTTTCCCGCATTATCAACTGCTTTTTCCCAGATTTCCGTTCCGTATCTTCTGCGTGCATTTGCAACCATCAGATATCCGAAATTATATTCGTTGGGAATAAAATCCTTAAATGAACCAAGCACTGCCTTGTCGTATGAATAATTTCTCCCAATCAGAATATTGGTTCTCATTTCCATTTCGAATTTCGGATCCCTGCCTCTGCCTGAATTTGACAATGCTGTTTCGGTGCATACTGCATCACCTTCCATGAACCACGTAGGAACATATAATCCGAAAACTACAGCTGTTGCCTGCTCACCAAGTAAATAAGTGAAAAATTTTGTAAGTCCTTTGTTTACCATATTCATTTGCACAACATGTCTTAACTCATGAAGTGACAATTGCTGGAGCCAATCCTGAGTATATGTACTTTGCGGAGTGCATGTGTAAAACTCAAGCCGCCGCGGCGCCCACACTGAAAATGCATTTGAAACAATGGAGCGGTTGTGAATAATTACGGGAACTCTTTTGGGTTTGAAGTTCAGAGTTCTGGTAACTTCAGAATATGCATTATCCATGAGGTTTGCAAGCCTCTGCGCCTCATTCAGAAAACCAACTGGAAAAATAATCTGGAAATGCTCGGTTTTTATCTGCTTCCATTTCGTCCTTGAAGGATCCTGCCCAAGGTCATAATACTGCGAATAGGAATTTAAAGAAGAAAATAAAAAAATAAATATTATGAAAGTGAAAATGTATTTTATTTTTGGTGAAAGCATGTATCCTGATTTAATCTTCATTTCTTTGTTTATATTGAAGTATGAAGTACGATGTATGATGTACGACAAAATGAACTTTAAGCAGCAAATTTAATATTATTTCAGAACTTTTTCCAAATAGCATCAATTGGCGGTTTGGCAATTATTTTTATGAGTTCTTTTTTTACGGGATGAATGAATTCCATGCTTCTCGCATGCAGATTTATGGAGTAATCCCTGTTGGCACGAGGGTATCCGTATTTATTATCGCCGATAATAGGGCAGCCGATGCTTGCAAGCTGCGCTCTTATCTGATGATGCCTTCCTGTGAGCAAATCAATTTCAAGCAAATAATATCCGTCAGTATTTTTTATTACTTCATAAATAAGTTCTGCCTGAACAGCTCCTTCCATCTTTACATTATAAACCTTCGAGATATTTTTTTCTTCATATTTTTTTATGTAATTCGTCAATCTTCCACTCTCTTCGGGTGGTTTGTTTCTTACTACCGCCCAATACGTTTTTTTTATTTCCTTGTCATGGAACATTTTTGTTAACCTTGTCAGTGCTTTGCTTGTGCGCGCAAAAAGAACAATTCCGCTTGCAGGACGGTCGATGCGGTGAACAACTCCTATGAATACAGCTCCCGGTTTGTTATATTTTGTTTTAATGTAATCTTTTACGAATTCGCTTAACGGCTTATCACCGGTCTTGTCTCCCTGAACAATGTCAGAAGGCTTTTTATTGACAACGATAATATGATTGTCTTCGTAAAGAATTTCAAGCACAAGATAAATATTTAATAATTGTAAATAAAAAAAGTAAAAATATGTTTGTGGTTTGTTGTTTGTTGTTTGTTGTTAAAAAGTCATTAGTCACTCTTCATTAGTCATTAGTAAAACTCCGATGTTCTGTATTTAGCATTCAATATTTTTTCTTTTTACTCGTAGCTCACAGCTCGTAGCTTATAGCTTTTTTTAAATTAATACTGTTCCTTTTCATTAGGAAAATCCTGTGCCTTTATATCTTTAATGTATGCTTCAACCGAACCTTTGATTTCCTTGTAAAGATTATTATATCTTCTCAGAAAGCGCGGTGAAAATTCCTGATTTATGCCGAGCATATCGTGCAAAACCAGCACTTGCCCGTCAACTCCGCTCCCAGCTCCTATTCCTATCAGCGGAATGTTTCTTTCTTTTGCAACTTCTGCGGCAAGTTTTGCTGGGATTTTTTCAAGAACAATGGCAAAACATCCCGAATCTTCAAGTATCTTTGAATCTTCAATGAGCCGTTTGGCTTCCATCTCTTCTTTCGCTCTTACAACATAAGTCCCGAACTTATAAATCGCCTGAGGAGTCAATCCCAAATGACCCATAACAGGAATGCCGGCAGAGATAATGCGTTCAACCGATTCTTTTATTTCAATTCCACCTTCAAGTTTCACGGCATGAGCACCAGATTCTTTCATTATTCTTATCGCCGAACTGAGTGCTTCGAATGAATTTCCCTGATATGTGCCGAAAGGAAGGTCTACAACAACCAAAGCTCTTGAAACAGCCCTCACTACAGATGATGCATGATATATCATCTCATTTAAAGTAATGGGTAACGTGGTTTTATGCCCTGCCATAACATTTGAAGCTGAGTCGCCGACTAAAATCACGTCTATTCCCGATTCATCAATAATTTTTGCAAATGAATAATCATATGCCGTAATCATTGATATCTTTTCACCCTGACGCTTCATTTCCTGCAAAACGTGGGTTGTTATTTTTTTTAAACTTTTTGACTGATGCATCCTGAGAGGGTTTTAAAAAATTAATATCATCCGGCTATATAATAACAAACATTCGAATAATCGAACATTCGAACAATCGAATAGTCGGGCAATTGTGCATTATTTCTTTATTTGATTATTTCTTTTTGCTGTTTCAATACTTTTCACAAATATAGAAATTAACTCATTACATTCCGTTAATCCTTTGTCAACAAGTTCGGGATTTTTTGTCAGTGCTGCTTGTCGTATAATTTTTAAAGCAATAAATGTCTCCCTTAATTCTTTCAAAATTACTTTTACTTTATGAATGAAATCATTTCTTGATTCAGCATCTTTTACTTCGCCATAATGTAATGCAGAAGAAAACCCTGACCTTACAAATTGACCCGAAATAAGTTTTGCAGCAATGGACCCATTTAAACTTTCGGCTATTTTAATAATAAGAACAGCAAAATCAATAAGACGTTGTTCTAAATCAAAATTCCTTTTTTCTTCTTTCATTATTCTGTTTCAATAATTTGATTGTTCGAATGTTCGTCTGTTCGAATGTTCGCTTGTTCAAATATTTTAAATTATCCCCTTTTGGTTCTTGTTATGTCAGGCAATAATATTTGGCGTAATTGTTTTTTGCAAAAGTAAATATTTTAAAAACCTAAAAAAAATTTATGCTTTTATTCTTTTTATTCAAATTAATACAATAAATTTGCTTTGATTATTTTTGTTAAGCGGATTTATGAGAAAAATCATAATAGTTTCTGTTTCCATCATTTTATTAGGTATTCTTTCCTGCAAGACTGATTTTGATCTTAACGCTAACTGGAAAGACATCACTGTTGTTTACGGATTACTTAATCCCGACGACAGTGTTCAGTTTGTGAAAATAAACAAAGCATACCTTGGTGAAGGTAATGCAATTGCAATGGCAGCAAATCCTGATTCCACAACTTATCCCGACGGCACACTTGAAGTAAAAGTTGAACAATGGAAAAACGGCTCACTTGCTAAAACCTTTATTTTGCACGATACCCTTATCATAGACAAAGAAAGCGGCATATTCCCTTCTCCACAGCAAAAGCTTTTTTGCTTTTATACCAATCCTGCAACTACCAGTGCTGTTGACCGTGAGAGCACATATAAACTTTATGTAAAAAATGTAAAAACCAATAAAGTAATAAGCAGTTCAACCACAATCGTAAAAAAAATGCTTTCAAGCGATATTTATCCTACATCTTCAACTATGGATTTTACGGCAAATGCCCAAAGACCCATTAAATGGAAAAGTGTCATTAACGGAAGAAAATATGAAGCGGTTCTGAGATTTTGGTATGTTGAAATTAATACCTCTACAAACGATTCGGTTGAAAGATATATTGACTGGAATATAGGTAGCCGCAAGTCAATGAATTTAACCGGAGGAGAAAATCTGGAATTAAATTATCTGCCAAATACTTTTTATCAGTATATCGGCGGAAAAATTGCTGTTAATTCAGGTTTATCAAGACGAGTTGGCAAGTTGTATGAAAACACTCATCATCTTGATTTAATTATTGCAGTTGCACATGACGACCTGACGACATATATGGATGTTAATGAACCCAGCAACAACATAGTGCAGGAACGACCACAATATACAAACGTTACTGACGGCATAGGTATATTTTCTTCACGTTATTTCGATACCAACAAAAAGAAATTCAGTACATTTTCTCAGGACTCCCTCACTAGCGGCATATACACAAGGTACCAGAACTTTTTCTTTCGTCAATAAAATAAATAATATTTTATGAATCTTCACGAATATCAGGCAAAAAACCTTTTAAAGAAATTCGGTGTTATTGTGCCGGAAGGATTTGTTGCTAACAATGTTGATGAGGCAATTGATGCGGCAAAAAAAATAAAAGAAATTACAGGGAAAGAACAATTTGTTGTCAAGGCGCAAATACATGCGGGCGGACGAGGTAAAGGCGGCGGCGTAAAGCCCGCTAAAACTTTTGATGAAGTGAAGGAATATGCAGGAAAAATAATAGGAATGCAGCTTATTACACATCAAACCGGACCCGAAGGAAAAAAAGTAAATAAAGTTTTAATTGAACAAAATATTTTTTACAAAGGCGAAAGTGATATAAAAGAATTTTATCTGAGCATTTTGCTGAACAGGAAAACATCAAGAAATATAATAATGTATTCTACCGAAGGCGGCATGGACATAGAGCAGGTTGCAGAAAAAACCCCGCATTTGATTTTTACCGAAGAAATAAATCCCAAAACAGGACTTGAAGATTCGCAGTGCGAAAAAATTGCATCAAATCTAAATATAGATGGTGTGGCTTATTCAAATATGCTCCCTTTTCTTAAAGCACTTTACAATGCTTATATTTCTATTGATGCAAGTCTGGTTGAAATAAATCCTCTTTTTAAAACTTCCGATAACATAATAATGGCAGCCGACGCTAAAGTTCGCATTGACAACAATGCATTGTTCCGTCATCCCGAATTTCTTGAATTGAGGGATATTTCAGAAGAAGACCCGACGGAAGTGGAAGCAAGCAAATTCAAACTCAATTACATAAAACTCGACGGCAACATTGGCTGTATGGTTAATGGAGCTGGTCTTGCCATGGCTACAATGGACATCATAAAACTTGCCGGCGGCGAACCCGCTAATTTTCTCGACGTTGGCGGAAGCGCCGATGCAAAAAGAGTTGAAAATGCATTCAGGATAATATTAAAAGACCCGAATGTAAAAGCCATACTCGTGAATATTTTCGGCGGTATTGTATGGTGCGACCGAGTGGCGCAGGGAATTGTGGAAGCATATAAAAGCATAGGCAATATACCTGTTCCCATTATTGTCCGTCTCCAGGGCACAAATGCAGGAAAAGCAAAAGAGATTATCGATAAATCAGGTCTCAAGGTTCAATCCGCTATACTCCTGCAGGATGCCGCCAATTTGGTTACCGATGCTTTGAAAAAAGTTTAAAGTCTAAAGTTTAATGTTTAAAGTTTTGAGGTCATAAGTTAATAGTCATTGGTAAAATAAATGAGTTAAAAAAATATTAATATTGAGTAACTAAAGTCATATTCAATTAATCTGCTTTTATGCTTCTTGTTTCAATAGCTGTTCTTCCCGTTATAATAATAATGATATACTTGTATTATCGCGACAAGTATGAAAAAGAACCGTTAAAAACATTATTCAAAGCATTCATAGGAGGTGCATTTGCATTTGGCGCAACATTGTTTGTGGTAATACCTCTTGATGCATTTTTTTCAAATATACACGAACCTTTTCAAAAAGCATTTACGGAAGCTTTTTTTGTTGCGGCTATACCCGAAGAGTTTTTTAAATTCCTGTTTTTGTATTTATTTATCTGGAAAGATAAAAATTTTAATGAAAAATATGATGGCATTATTTACGCCGCTTTTGTTTCACTTGGTTTTGCTTTTATTGAAAACTTATTATATGTTGTAAAAGGCGGTGTCGGTGTTGGAATCGGAAGGGCAATTTTTTCGGTACCCGGGCATGCTCTCGACGGCGTTATCATGGGTTATTATTTTTCACTTGCCAGATTTTCAACTGAAAATAAAAGCAGGTTCTTTTTAATGAGTCTGGGATTTGCTGTTCTTGCTCATGGTATATATGACTTTTTATTAATGTATTTTTATAATATAGCCGGTATCAATCCATACATTGCATTGCTGATAGTAATAATATTTTTTGTTTTTATTTTTAAACTATGGAAGATAGGATTGAACAAAATTAAATCCCACATCGAAGCATCTGTTTTTAAAAATGCAGATACGGAAAACAAAAGTTAAATAAAACAATATTGCAATATTCAGAATTCCTTCAGAATCTATTCATAATTTTACCATCGTTAATTATTAAAGTTATAAGAATGAGATTAAATATTGTTGTGTTGTTAATGATTTCCCTGCTGATTGCTCATTATGCGCAAGGGCAATCAACATCTTCCACAATAGCAGGAAAAATCATTGAGCAATCCACCAAAGAACCGATGGAGTTTGTAAATGTTAGTTTGCATAACGCAAGCGATAGTTCTATTGCCGCAGGAATTATTACCGATAAGAACGGTGTTTTTAAATTTACTGAAATAAGCAAAGGAAATTATTATCTGCGAATAAGTTTTATAGGATTTGAAACCATAAAAACTCCAGTGTTTACTATCAGCGCCGGTACAAAAGTTGATAAGGGAATAATTCCAATCAAAGCATCGAGTTATGTTTTGGGTGACGTGTCGGTAAAAGCGGAAAAGTCCATTCTGGAAACTTCGATAGACAGAAAAATATATAATGTAGGAAGTGATATTACGAGCACTTCTGGCTCTGCAAGCCAGATTCTGGAAAATGTTCCTTCTATTTCAGTCGGTATTGATGGAACAGTGAGCTTAAGAGGTTTATCAAATGTTACCATTCTTATAAACGGCAAACCTTCTTCAATGATGAGAGTGAACAGTGCCGAAGCGTTACAGCAAATTCCCGCCAGCAGCATCGAACGCGTGGAGGTCATCACTAATCCTTCGGCAAAATACAAACCTGACGGAACGGCGGGAATAATAAATATTGTTCTTAAAAAAGAAATTAAAGAGGGATTGAACGGAGCCTTCACTGCTAACGCAGGAAATGACGAGCGGTATAACACAATGCTGATGCTGAACTATAAACCGGGTAAAGTGAATTTTTTCGGGAGTTATGGTTTTAGGCAGGATAACCGTACACGCACAGAAACTGATTTTCGAAGAGTAAACGACTCTGTGGGAAACCTAACCAGCATTTATAATTATGTTAACACAGCGCTTTACCGCCCTAAATCTCATACGGCAAACATTGGTGCTGATTATATCATAAACAAGAATAACGAAATAGGCATTTCGGGAAATTATTTCGAGAGGGGTTTTCTGCGAACCGAAAATGCTTCGACAACTATATGTGACAACAATGAAATTATAACCGATGATTATAACCGCGACCGTCTCGACGATGAATATGAATACGACAAGGAATTATCAGGTCATTATGAACACAAATTCAAAAAGGAAGACCATAATTTATTATTCGAATTCAACCTTGCCGACCATTTTGAAAAGGAAGACAATAAGTTTACTGAAACATACAGGGTTCCTGCGATGTCAAACACCTATGATAATACATTGATTCGCCAGTGGGAAAAATCAGGCGATGCAACTGTTGAATATGTTAATCCCATCACTGAAGATATAGAACTGGAAACCGGTTATTCGGCTGAATGGATTAATCAGGATTTTGATTTTTTTGGCGAATATTTTAACACGACTCAAAATGCATGGATAAAAGATATAGGAAAATCAAATCGCTTTCTTTTCGAGCAGCAGATACATGCGCTCTATGCAACCTATTCGCAGTCTATCGAGGATTTTGGTTTTATGGCAGGATTGCGCGGTGAACAGGCATACACCACTTCCCGCCTTGTAACACTTGATTCGGTTATGCACAACGATTATTTTAAATTGTATCCTACAATTCACTTATCGTATGAATTAAGCAGCAAGGAGGAATTGCAATTGAGTTACAGCAAAAGAGTAAATCGTCCGGAAGGTGATGAAATGAATCCTTTTCCCGAATATGACGACCCTCGGAATATATTCAGGGGAAATCCTTTTATTAAACCCGAACAGATTCATTCCGTTGAATTCGGTTACCAGTTTAAAAACGATACCTTTACTTTTGTGCCGAGCATATATTACAGATACATGTATGATGGCTTTGCCGAAATAAGCAGGTACATCAATGATTCCGTATTGCTCACCACTTTCGAAAATCTTTCGAAAGAACAATCGGCGGGACTGGAACTCATATTTTCGTGGCGATTAAAAAAAATAATGACGATGAATCTTACCGGAAGTTTATTTTACAGTGAAATTGATGCTTCAAATCTTGGTTATTCAGGCATGAAATCAACAATAACAGGAAATTTCAAATTAGGTGCAACCATCAACATAACGAAAACTACCGCGATGCAGATAAATGCAAACTATTTCTCAGCAGGACTCACACCTCAAGGAAAATACCTTCCGAGATATTATTTAAATACGGGCTTGCGTCAGAATTTATTTAAGAATAAAGCATCGCTGCTTTTAACGGTATCGGATGTGTTTAACACAATGCGATGGGTTGGCGAAATAAGCACTCCTGAGTTATATCAGAAAACAACAGGAAAACGCAAGTCGCAGATTATTTATTTAGGGTTCACTTATCGCTTTGGAAAATCAAATAAGAAAAATGGTGAGGAACTGAAATTTGATGAAAAGATGTAATATATTACCTTTTGAGCGGCTTACTATCCATAATATAAAAAACATTTTACTTTATAATTTTTGAATTATTCTTTTCTTAATTTTGTAAAAGATGATGCAGAAATTAATTATTGCAAAACAAGCGCTATTTAAATTAATATCCGGAACATTTCTTTTTATTACCAGCTACGGATTATCAGCACAAACTTATCCCCCGCCATCGGGAGTTTATTGCAGCTGCGGACCAACTACAGGTGTCGGCTATGGTTCGGTTAATCCTTCAATTGCCGTAAAACCATTTGTTAAAGGCATTCTTGTTCGTGTTGCGTGGGAGTTGGTTGAACCAACAGACAACAATTATAACTGGTCTTTGATTGATGGACAAATAACGGCTGCAAACACATATGGAAAGAAAATCTCACTTGGTATCGGTTGCGGCATCATGATACCTCAGTGGGTTTTCGATGCCGGTGCACAACGCCTCGTTACGCCTGCTCCGATTGTTGACACAATTGCTGTTCCATGGGATGCCATATTTCTGAACAAATGGACTGAATTTATTTCTGCTCTTGGTGCACGTTATCAGAACGACACAACAATAAATCTTGTTTACATCACCACTTCATCACAGAATGGCTTTGAAATGCAATTGCCTCCTGCAACAACTCCTACACTCACTGCAGTCGGTTATACCGATGCTAAAATGATAAGCTCATGGAAAACTATTATGAATTCATTCAATTCCGCATTTCCCAATCATTATCTCACAAATGATTTTCATCCTGTGAACGGCTCTGATGTTGTTGCTGATTCCGTTTATGAATATGCTGTTTCCGCAATAGGAAGCCGCTATGGTGCAAGTGCGTGGTGGTGGTCACAGCATAACACAACTGTTTATCCTTCGCAATATGTTATCCTTCAAAATTCCACAATCAATAATAATTTTACCGGAATTCAAATGGTAAAAAGCGGAACACTTGATTCGGCTAAATTCGGGCCCGGTGGAATGCCCGCTGCGTTGCAACTTGCAAAATCCGATGGGATTTGTTATTGGGAATTCTGGAATAGCGATATTTTAAATCCTGCTTTTGATTCTTTATTAAATAATACCTATTGTACACCGGTAACAGGAATTAAAGAAGAAAATGATAACCCGAATATTTTTCAGACTTATCCAAATCCAGCAAACGACAAATTATATATTTCATTTTTCGATAATGAAAAATTTCAGTTAAAAATATTCAACAATTTGGGAGAGGAAGTTTTAAATTGTCAGTTACCAAATAACTCATCTCCCGCAACACTTGACATCTCAGGGCTTCGGCAGGGAATTTATTTTATTTGTATTATAACAGATAAACAAAAATTCTACTACAGGAAATTAATAATTGCTAAATAAAATCAGGTTCTCTCACCTATATTAGTTTGTTTATACCGATTAAGGTACTACCTTTGCAGCTTGAATTTCAAAGAAGATAAAAAATGATTTTATGCCGGAAATAAGGAATGTGGCAATCATAGCGCATGTAGACCACGGAAAAACCACATTAGTTGACAGAATACTGCACCAGGTGAAACTGTTCAGAGATAATCAGGAAGTTCGCGAATTACTTCTCGACTCAAACGACCTTGAACGCGAAAGAGGAATTACAATACTTGCAAAAAATGTTTCTGTAAGATATAAAGATGTTAAAATAAATATTATCGATACACCCGGGCATTCCGATTTCGGCGGTGAAGTGGAACGCGTGCTGAATATGGCCGACGGCGTGTTGCTGTTGGTTGACGCTTTCGAAGGTCCCATGCCGCAAACAAGATTTGTTCTTGAAAAAGCAATTGAACGCGGATTGAAATCCATCGTTGTTATTAACAAAGTTGATAAACCAAATTGCTCTCCCGATGAAGCCCACGAAGCGGTTTTTGATTTGATGATGAGTCTGGATGCAAATGAGGAACAACTGAATTTTCCTACCGTTTTCGGCTCCTCAAAACTCGGATGGATG
>JAQUPB010000061.1 GCA_029004185.1 Bacteroidales bacterium
CTCTCTGCGAGAATTATTAATAATTTCAGGTAAGTTTGTTGTCCGAATAAATTACTCATTATTATTTATTAATTACAATCTCCGGAGTTGAAATCACATTGCTTTTGTGCAAAGCCCTGTCCATGATATATACATCGAATTCAACCGTATCAAAAGGCGATTCGTAATTATTAATAAATATTTCAAGTTCGATGTAACCTTTAAGCGATTTATTTTTTGTTTTTGATTCTATCCTTGGAAATCTTGCATTAAGTGTCATGGGCAACGAATCTGTAATATCAACAAAATTGCCGTTTTGCTTTTCCTTAAATCTTATAAAATAATTAAAATAATTCGAACTGCTTTTATCGAATGGCGGATTAGTATCATATGAATCCAGTCCCAGGTCGCCGTCTCCATCTGTAAATGAAATTGTGAGGTAGCCCTTATCGTCAATGCTTGTCCCATTAGGTATTTTTTCAAAACTCCTTAATTCAATCGCCGGAGTGGAGGGATAAGGCGATTTTTTCTTACACGATAAATATAAAACAGCAGAAATTGCTATTAAAACAAATAGTGCTATTTTTGAAATCAGTTTCATTGCATTACAAATATATAACAAAATTTATAATAATAATGAGAGATATTGAAAAAAGAATTTTCAAAGTAACTAACGACAAATGCTTTACTGAACTGGCATTTGAAGTATTCGGGTTTCAATATCACAATTGCATGGTTTATAAAAAATTTGTTGACAATCTGAAAGTTAATATTTCAGACATAAAAAATGTTAATCAGATTCCGTTTTTGCCTGTGGAATTTTTTAAGGAATTAAAAATTATCTCAGGTGATGATTTATTTCAGGAAGTTTTTTCAAGCAGCGGAACCACAAATGTTAACCGAAGCAAACACTACATTAAAAATATTTCCCTCTACGAAAAAAGTTTTACTGAATGTTTCAAAATGTTTTTCGTGAACGCTCGGGATTATTGCATTCTTGCTTTGCTGCCATCTTACCTCGAACGGCAGGATTCATCGCTTGTTTACATGGTAAAAAAAATCATTGAACTCAGCAAAAACAAAAACAGCGGCTTTTATTTAAAAAATACCGATGAACTTGCAAGCAAGCTGAATTCTTTAATTTCAGAAAACAAAAAAATCATTCTCTTCGGTGTTTCATTTGCATTATTGGATTTTGCCGATGAACACAAAATAAAACTCAAAAATACCATCGTAATTGAAACCGGCGGAATGAAAGGCAGGAAAAAGGAAATCGTAAGAGAAGAACTTCATAAAAAACTTTGTGAAAGTTTTGGTATTGACAAAATTCATTCGGAATACGGAATGACCGAATTATTATCACAGGCATATTCAAAAGGTGACGGCATTTTTGAAAGTCCGTCATGGATGAAAGTTTTAATAAGAGACATAAACGACCCGATGAACATCGGAATAAAAGAAAGAGCAGGCGGAATAAACATCATTGACCTTGCTAATTTATATTCATGTTCTTTTATTTCAACGCAGGATTCAGGAATTTCTCATAATGACGGAACATTCGAAGTAACCGGGCGTATCGACAACAGCGATATGAGGGGATGCAATCTGCTTGTTTGATTTTTCTGATGTAGGAAGTATGATGTATGAAGTATGATATTAGCAATTTAACAATTTAACAATACTTTCAAATGTTTCATTTCCTTTATACAAATATCCGATAATTCCGAGTTTGCGTGCTGCTTCAATGTTTACTTCAACATCGTCAATAAAAAGGGTTTCCTCCGGAACAAGATTGTTTTCACTCAGCACAAGGTTAAAAATTTCAGGACTTGGTTTAATAATTCCGAGTTTAAACGAATAATAAGCCTTTTCGAATAAATCGTCAAGTAATTTCAAGCCGAATTCTTTCTGAACATATTTTGTATAACATTCATGATGAAGCTCGCAGGTATTACTCAAAAGAAAAATTCTGTATTTTTCTTTATTTGTTTTCAGGAAATTATATTTTTCTACTGAAATATCTTTCAGCATTGCACACCATGCCTTATCTATTGCCGAATCCGAAACTTTAGCTCTAAGATATTTCCGCAACACTGTTCTTAGTCCTGCAGTTGTGATTTTATTAGAATCTATTAAATCGTAAAATCTTTCTTCCTTGAATTTTTTTGCAACATCTTTGAAGTCTACGCTTTTTTTGGCAAGCAAATTCAGGTCATTCACCGTGCTTTTAACATCAACATTCAAAATCACATGACCTAAATCGAAAATTATGTTTCTTATGATTGTCATTAATTATAAAATTTATGCAAAAATAAGCATTACAATTATTTTTCTTTGGTTAAATTTGTAAAAAATCAAAAACATAATTCTCGTGAGATATTTTTCCGGAAAAATATTTCCTTTCTTATTATTATTTATTATTGCCGTTTTTGCTTTCTGGCAGATTGCATTTTTCCAGAATACATTTAAATACGACATGACGGAGCAGTATTTCCCGTGGCGCTATTTTATCAGCGAATGCATAAACAACGGGTTTTTACCGTTATGGAATCCTTATCAGAATATAGGTTTTCCAATTCATGCCGACCCTCAGAGCAGTGTATGGTACCCATTGACTTGGTTTATCAGCATCATTTTCGGTTACAATATTTACTCCATATCGTTTGATTTTATTTTGCATATTTTTCTGGCAGGTGTCGGAATGTATTATTTATCGTGTGTTTTGAAATTCGAAAAGACAACTTGCCTGATTACTTCCATTTCGTATATGTTATGCGGTGTGTTTATAGGAAACGCACAACATTACACAATAATAATTGCCGGTGCATGGATTCCTTTTGTCATTGCGGCTGCTATTCAGCTTTCGGAAAAAACAGTTTTCGGAAATACAATGAAACTTGCATTTTTTTCATTCATGTTGTTTTCGGGCGGTTATCCTGCATTTTGTTTTATACTTTTTTACTTCATTTTAATTTTCATCATTTATAAAACATTTATTCATATTTATAAAAAGGAATACAAAATTATTTTCAGAACATATGTTTTTTATTTATTGGCTGTTTTGATATTTGCATTGTTGTCAGCCGGACTCATAGTATCGGTTTACGAATCTTTACCATATATAACCCGAAGCAACGGAGTAGATTTGAAAGCGGCATTGTTTTGTCCCTTCAGCCCGAAATGTTTTATTTCATTCATGCTTCCATTTGCTTCGGTAAAGGAAGAAATTTTTAAGGAAACCGATTTATCAATGAGCAACGGATATTTCGGGATTTTTACATTTTTGTTTTTTCTGATTTCCATTTTTTATAAAAAGCCGTCATTAATATGGCTGTTTTTGATTTTTGGTTTTTTCTCACTTTCGGCTGCTGTTGGTGATTACCTGCCGGCAAGAGCCTTTCTGTACAAACATGTTCCCCTGATGAATATGTTCCGTTTCCCCTCTCTGTTCCGTCTTTTTGCAATAACAGGTTTCATTATTTCTGCCGGCTGGTATTTGAATGAACTTTTTTTAAAGCAAACCATTAATCAGTCAAAAGTTTTAAAATACTCACCGGGAATATTGATTTTGATTTTTTTAATTGCAATTATATTTTTTAGCGCAGGCAACAATTTGGATTTGGTTTATTTTGTCAGAAAAACATTACTTAAATTTTCTGCCGGAACAGACATAAACCAACATATAGTTTTCCAAAGTTCGATTCAGATTCTCTTCCTTTTAATTTTTATAATTTCAATTTTCACCTTAAAAAACCAAAAAAAGATTTTTGTTTTGTTAACCGTTCTGGTTGCATCCGAATTAATTGTTTCTGCTCAGCTAAACTCAGCCTATACGGTTTTCAATGACGAATCCGACATAAAAGAATTAAACAAAAATATGCGTCAGTTCCCTCATGGTTTCCCTTTGCCAAATAATAATTTTGTTGTGAAAAATTCCGACACTACTTCAGCTTATATTTACCCTTTATGCAGAAATAAAAATATTTTCTGGAAGCAAATAGCATCCGACGGATATGATCCGTTTCAGTTGAAATCAAATGCCGATTTACAGGATAATTATTCTGATCTTTATTTTTCGTCCCTGTCAAACAAACCGGTATTTCTCACTTCCAATATATATTCCGACGATTCATTAAAAGAATTCAGAGAAAAAAAATATTTAAAAAGCAATCAGGTGTTTTTTTCAAATAATGATTATGAATCAATAAAAAAAACAAAAACCTCACATTCCTCAACAGACACCGCATTTATTGATTATTTTAGTCCAAACAAAATTTCAATTTCGGTTTCTTCTGCACAGCCGCAAATTCTGGTTTTACTGCAGAATAATTATAACAACTGGCATGCTTATGTTAATGGAAAAGAATGCAAAATCAAAACAGCCAATCACACATTAATTTCTGTTTTAATTCCCGGAGGCAAGAACAATGTAATATTTGAGTACAAACCAAAAAGCGTAATTGCATGTTTTTGCATAAGTATTTTCTCGTTAATTATCACATTGTTATATTTTATATTTTCACTCTTAAGAAAGGAAAGAAAAGCAGCATAATTAATATATTAAAAATCTGTTTTATCTTATTGATAAAATTATTAGTATTGCAAATAATAACAAACTAAACTCATAATCATGGAAAAAATAAATATAAAACTCGACAATCTGAACAAAGTATTTCCTGATGAATTCAATCAGGAACAGATTGCGAAAGCAAAAACGTTGTTCTTAAAAAAACTGGCAGAAGAATCTCACAAATTTTACGAAGGTAAAATTCAAACTGTACCAAAAGCTCCTGTTTTGGGATTTAACTGGTTTAATGTATGGTATACACCTGGCGTTTCAAAAGTATCGACAAACATCAGAGACAATAACGAAAGCTCATATGAACTTTCCAACCGCGGCAACTTTGTTGCCGTCGTAAGCGATTCCACAAGAGTTCTTGGTGATGGCGACTGCACACCTCCGGGAGGACTTGGTGTTATGGAAGGAAAAGCATTTCTTATGAAATATCTTGGCGGCATTGATGCTGTAGCTCTATGTGTTGACAGCAAAAACGAAAAAGGAGAAAACGATCCTGAGAAAATAATACAATTTGTAAAAATGGCACAGCACAGTTTCGGAGCTGTAAACCTCGAAGACATTTCTCAGCCGAATTGCTACCGTGTTCTTGATGTTTTGCGCGAAGAATGTGATATTCCCGTATGGCACGATGATGCCCAGGGAACTGCATGCGTTACTCTGGCAGGATTAATTAATGCCCTGAAACTTGTAAACAAGAAGATTTCTGACGTAAAAATGGTTTTATATGGCTCTGGTGCAGCTAATACAACTATTGCGCGACTTATTATTGCTGATGGCAGCGATCCGAAAAAAATGATTTTATTCGATACAAAAGGTTCATTGCATAACGGAAGAAATGATATTAAAGCAGACAAAAGATTTTACAGAAAATGGGAGCTTTGTGAGAAAACAAATCCTAATCGTGTTGCAACAATGGAAGAAGCGATGAAAGGAGCAGATGTTTTAATTTCAGTTTCGACTCCGGGACCAAATACCATTAAACCCGAATGGATAAAACTTATGGGAAACAAGCCGATTGTTTTTGCATGCGCCAACCCTGTTCCTGAAATATATCCTTATGCCGCCAAAGAAGCGGGTGCATATGTTGTTGCTACCGGAAGAGGCGATTTTCCCAATCAGGTTAATAATTCCATAGGTTTTCCGGGAATTCTAAAAGGTGCATTATTAGTAAGAGCAAAAAAAATTACCGACAATATGGCAATAGCTGCAGCGCATTCGTTAGCAGGTTTTGCCGAAAAACGAGGAATAAATACCGAGAATATTGTTCCTAATATGCAGGAGGCCGGAGTGTTTCCCGAAGAAGCAGCAGACGTGGCAATGCAGGCAATTAAAGACGGAGTGGCAAGAATAAATATGTCAAGAGAAGAAGCTTATGATAAAGCCAAAAAAGACATAAGTTATGCAAGAGACATGACTACTTCACTTGTAGAAAGCGGATTTATAAAACAACCTCCCCAAAAAATGCTTGAAGATTCATTAAACTGGGCTATTTCGCAAGTAAAAAAATAATAAAATTATTCGAATGTTCGATTGTTCGATTGTTTTTATAAACTTATAAGTCATAAAGCTATGATAAATTATATTGAAGGCAGGTTGGTTGAAAAAACACCTACCTATGCCGTAATTGACTGCAACGGAGTAGGCTATTTCATTAATATCTCGCTTATTACTTTCACTAAAATCGGCAATACAGATAAGAGTAAATTATTTGTTCATACCGTAATACGTGAAGATGCGCATGTTCTTTACGGCTTTGCTGCAGAAGAAGAAAGAAGAGTATTCAGATTATTGATTTCGGTTTCGGGAGTGGGCGCCGCTACTGCAAGATTAATTCTTTCTTCGCTGAATACCAATGAAGTTCAACAGGCAATTGTCTGCGGAAACGTATCTGCATTGCAACGCGTGAAAGGAATAGGAGAAAAATCGGCTCAAAGAATAATTGTGGACCTGAAAGGTAAAATTGAAAAAACCGGCGTTGTAAGTGAAATTTCTTCTGCCGTAAACAATATAATCAGGGATGAGGCGTTATCAGCTTTAATAATGCTTGGTTTTGTAAAAAATCAGGCCGAGAGAGTTATTGATAAAATTTTAAGCACTGAAAGAAAAGATATTACTATTGAAGAATTGATAAAGCTCGCACTTAAAAATTTATAGTGATTATTAATGTTTTGAATTGTTACATTGTTAAATTGTTAAATTGCTGTTCCTATCCATTACACATATTGCTGATGGATGATTTATAACAATTTATCAATTTAACAATTAAACAATTTTTTTATAAAAAGTTGAATTTTTAACAGTTTGTATAATTTTTTATATGGAAGTTTTATTAACAAAATTCAGGCAACATAATTGAAAAGTTTTGTTAAATATTCTTTTTACTTTGCATGTATCGTATCGATATATGCAGTTGTACTTTTATCAAATGCCAGTGTACTTCATTCAAACAAAAAATACTTTTCCCCTCCCGACACTTCAAAAAATAAAGACACCATACAATTAAAATACCCTTTTAAGGATAACAGTAATCCTTTTTCCAACACCAATGATAACAACTTATATCTCAAAGACCCGAAAAATATTAATACAGAAATAGAATACGATGACAGTACGCAACGATATTATTTCTATGAGAAAATAGGCGACTCGCTGAGAAATTCTTATCCCACATACATGACATTTGAAGAATTTCTTAATTATGATTATGATAAACAGATAAATCAATACTGGAAAGAAAGAGCAGAAGCTGAAAGCGAGTTTACGCAGGGCAAAGCCCTGATTCCAAAAATAAATGTAGGTGGGCAGGTTTTCGACAGGATTTTCGGAAGCAGCACCATTGACATAAGACCTCAGGGCTCGGCAGAAATGATTTTTGGCGTAAAGTCGAACCGGCGTGATGACCCTTCTCTTGATGTACGCCAACGCCGCACAACAAACTTCGATTATCAGCAAAAAATCCAGCTTAATGTCACTGCTAAAATCGGTGATAAAATTCAATTGGGCGCCAATTATAATACCGAAGCAACATTTGAATTTGAAAATAAAATGAAACTCGAATATGAAGGAAAAGAAGATGAAATAATAAAGAAAATTGAAGCAGGAAATGTTACTCTTCCTCTCACCAGCACACTCATTACAGGAAGTCAGTCATTATTCGGCATTAAAACCCAGTTGCAATTCGGAAAAACAACAGTAACAAGTGTTTTTTCCCAGCAAAAAGGAAAAACATCAACAATAGAAGTTTCGGGCGGAGCTCAAACCAATAAATTTGACCTTAAAGCCGACCAATATGAAGAAAATAAACACTTTTTCCTGTCACAGTATTTCAGAAACAATTACGAAAAATCATTGGCAAATCTTCCGATAATTAATTCGGCAATAAACATTACAAAAATTGAAGTGTGGATTACAAGCATAGGTCCTGCTGTTTTCGAAAACCGCAACATTATTGCTTTTCTGGATTTAGGTGAAAGTAATTCTTCTGATATTTACAATAACACAAGGTGGACAGGTACTCCGGGAAAAGTACTTCCTTCAAACTCTTCAAATAATTTATATGCTGATATCAACCCGGCAGGATTGAGAGACATAAATACAGCTTTTAATACATTAACCGGACCTATTAATAATCTTATGTCGGGAAATGATTTTGAAATAGTTGAAAATGCACAGAAATTATCTCCTTCAGAATATACATATAACCCCCGTCTGGGTTTTATTTCATTAAACAGAACCCTTAACCCGGGTGATGTGCTTGCAGTAGCTTATCAGTATACAATTGTCGGTGACGATTCAATTTATCAGGTCGGTGAATTTTCAGGCGGCGGCATTGCATCTCCGAAAAACCTTATGGTAAAACTCCTGAAAAGCTCATCATTGAACCCGAATGTTAAACCAATGTGGAAACTGATGATGCGCAACATATATTCTTTAGGAGCATACCAGGTTAACAGCCAGGATTTCCGGCTTAACATTTTGTATTCTAATGATGAATTCGGAATACCAATGGGATATTTTACCGAGACTAATCTAAGCGGACAACCCCTTATAAGGGTTTTTAACCTCGACCGCTTAAACACCCAGCTTGATAATGTTCCCGACGGAGTTTTCGACTTTGTTGACGGCGCGGCCACTGCCGGAGGAACAATACAATCGAGCACTGGAAGAATATTTTTCCCCGTACTTGAACCATTCGGAAAATTTTTAAGAAGACCAAACGGTGGAATCAGCGACCCTGCTCTAGCCGATAAATATGCTTACGATGCTTTATATGATTCAACCAAAACAATAGCACAGCAATACCCCGAAAAAAACAGGTACTATCTCAGCGGAAATTATAAATCTTCTGTCGGCTCCGAAATTTCGTTAAATGCAATGAATGTTCCCCAAGGTTCGGTTGTGGTTACCTGCGGAGGATTAAAGTTAGCGGAAAATGTTGATTATACCGTTGATTACACGCTCGGAAGAGTTAAAATTATTAATGAAGGAGTATTGAATTCAGGAAATCCGATAAAAATCTCCCTCGAAAGCAATTCTCTTTTTGCAATGCAAACAAAAACATTGCTCGGAGCACATGTTGAACATAAGCTTAACCGCGATTTAACACTTGGAGGAACCATATTGCATTTGAATGAAAGACCACTCACTCAAAAAGTAAATGTCGGCGAAGATCCTATTTCAAATACGATATGGGGACTTGACGGTGTTTATCAGAAAGAATCCAACCTGATTACAAAGATAGTTGACAAAATTCCTTTCATCGATACCAAAGAAACTTCGAAAGTAATGGTAAGCGGTGAATTTGCACAGTTGCTTCCGGGACATGCCCGCGCAATAGGTAAAGACGGAACGATATACATTGATGATTTTGAAGCAAGCCGTTCGGCAATTGACCTTAAGTCATACGGAACGTGGAAACTCGCCAGCACACCTCAGAAGCAGACAGAATCATACATGTTTCCTGAAGCTACAACCAATATACGTCTCCCATATGGATATAACAGGGCAAAATTTGCATGGTATGTAATTGACCCTTTGTTTTTACGAAATGAAAGCAGAACGCCCAAGCATATAAGCGACGATGTTGAACAACAATCAAATCATTATGTAAGAGAAGTTCTGGAAACCGAAGTTTTTCCGAACAAAGACCCTCAAACGGGGACTCCCATTAACATTGCAATGTTCGATTTTGCATATTATCCCGACGAAAAAGGACCTTATAACTATGATGTAAACCCAACAGCTTATTCCAAAGGTATTAACTCCGATGGAAAGTTGAATTCTCCCGATACAAGATGGGGCGGTGTTATGCGAAGCATAGAAACAACCGACTTTGAAGCCACAAATGTTGAATACATTGAATTCTGGATGATGGATCCTTTTATTGACCCCGATGGTTCAGGTCCTCAACAGCCAATGGCTGACGGCGGCGATTTATATTTCAATCTTGGTGATATTTCCGAAGACATACTGCGCGACTCAAGAAAGTGTTACGAAAACGGCTTGCCGATTTCAGGAGACGATACACTGAATAAATATGATACTACAATGTGGGGAAGAGTACCGAGAAATCAACCGCTTGTGAACACCTTCGATAACGACCCCAAATCAAGAGACTTTCAGGATATAGGATTGGATGGACTTAGTGATATTGACGAAAATATTTTTTTCAATAATTATCTTGCTGATATTGCAACCTTATACCCTAGCTCAAAAGCATACAATGATGCTACAAAAGACCCTTCAAGCGATGACTATCATTATTATCTGGGAAGCGATTTCGATAGTTATAATACAAGTATTCTTGACAGGTATAAGCTGTATAATGGAATGGAAGGTAACTCTCCGAATTCGGAGCATTTCACCGACGGATATCCGACCACTGCAACAACAATGCCCGACATTGAAGACATAAACCGCGACAATACATTGAACATGTCTGAAAGATATTTTCAGTACAAAGTAAAAATGCGTCCTTCGGAAATGGTTGTCGGGAAAAACTATATAACCGATATTTTAAATACAACCGTACAACTTAAAAATAATAACACAGCGAGTGTAAAATGGTACCAGTTTAAAATTCCGGTAAAAAGTCCGGACAAAACTGTTGGAGGCATCAGTGATTTCAAGTCAATCCGCTTCATGCGAATTTTCATGAAGAACTTTCATGAAAAAGCAATATTGAGATTTGCCACGCTCGAGCTTGTAAGAACCGAATGGAGGAAATATAATTATTCATTAATCGGAACCGGCGAAATAATTCCTCCCGACAATTCCAACCAGACAACCTTTGATTTATCTGCCGTTAACATTGAAGAAAACGGAAAGCGCACTCCCGTAAATTACATTTTACCTCCCGATATTAAAAGGGAAATAATGATGGGAACCACCACTCTTACAAGAATGAACGAGCAGTCATTATCGCTGAGAGTTTGCAACCTGATTGACGGCGATGCAAGAGCAATTTATAAAACCTGCGATCTCGATGTCAGAAATTATAAAAAACTTAAAATGTTTGTTCATGCAGAGTCGGTTAATGTAAGTGATGCGCTCAGAGACGGGGATTTAATGGTATTTATACGTTTGGGAACCGACTTTGTCAACAATTATTATGAATATGAAATCCCCCTGAAATTAACTGAATGGGGAGCTACCGATCCGGAAAAAATATGGCCTGAGGAAAACAGGTTTGAAATAAATCTTGAAACTTTGCTTGAAGCAAAACTGAAAAGGAATATTGAAATGCGGCAAAGCGCCGGAAAAAATTTATCCGACCCTTTTGTTTTCTTCGACGGTAAAAATAAAGTTACTGTTGTGGGAGTGCCAAATTTAAGCGGCATTAAAACAATAATGGTAGGAATAAGAAATCCAAAAAAATCAGGAAGCATTGCCGGTGATGACGGTTTGCCAAAGTGTGCGGAAGTATGGATTGACGAATTGCGGTTAACCGACATGAATCAGAAAGGCGGCTGGGCGGCAACTTCAAGGGTTACCACCAGTCTTGCCGACCTTGGAAGCCTGGCATTAGCCGGAACCGTGAGTACTGCAGGATTCGGAAGCATTGAAAAGAAACTTGATGAAAGAAGCAAGGAAAATGCACTTTCTTATGATATCGCAACAAATCTCGAACTCGGAAAGTTTTTCTCTGAAAAAACAAATTTAAGAATACCTATGTTTTACGATTATTCCGAAACATTCATAAAGCCGCAGTATAATCCCCTCGACCCCGACATAAAATACCGCGATGTAATCGAATCGTATGAAGACCGTAAAGAAAGGGATTCGCTTAGAAACATCATTCAGGATTATACGAAACGTAAAAGCATAAATTTTGTGAATGTCAAAAAAAACAAAACAAACACCACTTCAAAGCCCCGCCTTTACGATATTTCAAATTTTGATGTTACTTATGCTTATACCGAATTGACCCATCATAACTATGAAATAGAATACTCAACTCAGAAAACTTACAAGGGAGCATTGGGATATAATTTTATAAACAATCCTAAAAATTATTCTCCGTTTTCAAAAGTTAAATTCATTTCAAAATCAAGATCCCTTGCGTTGCTTAGAGATTTCAATTTTTATCTCATGCCCAAATTGTTATCGTTCCGAACCGATATGGACAAGCAATACAGTGAACAGTTATACAGAAATAATTCGGAAGCAAAACTTATTATAGACCCTACGTACATCAAAAATTTTACATGGAGCAGAATTTATGCACTGAAGTATGACATAACAAAAGCGCTTGGTCTCGAATTTAATGCCAACAATCTTGCACGAATTGATGAACCTCCCGGCAGAATTGACAAAAGCAATGAAGATGAATATAAAAAATACAAGAGAGCTGTTTTAGATACCATAAAAACCCTCGGAAGAACCACTGATTACAATCATAATTTAAATGTAAATTATAATGTTCCTATAAACAAAATAGGACTACTGAACTGGATTACTGTAAATGCGCGATATACGGCAAACTACAGCTGGCAGGCATCTCCCTTAGCCGCAAGAAGTCTTGGCAATCAGATAGAAAATTCAAATACCCGACAATTAAACGGAAATTTTAACATGAATTCCCTCTATAATAAAGTACCTTATTTGAGAAAACTAAACCAGAAACAAAACAAAAATCAACAGGGAAAAATTAAAGATTTCACAAAAAAAGAAAATATCGTTAAAGATAAATCCAAACTTAAGAATTACAAGGATACCGTTAAAACAGATACGGTAAAAATAAATTATGCGAAAATAATTTTTGAAGGATTTGTAAAAATGCTGCTTGGAGTTAAAAGTGGTTCATTTACTTATTCCGAAACTTTCGGAACACAGCTTCCCGGATACAGGCCAAAAACCTATATTCTGGGACAGGACTGGGATTTAATGGCTCCCGGAACCGATTTTATTTTCGGTGCGCAAAGAGATAATTTCGGAAGGTATGCAGCAGATAAGCACTGGCTGAGTCAGGACACAATGTTTTACGGAATGTTCGTCACAAGATATACTTCTAATTTCAGCGCAAGGGCTACAATTGAACCGTTGCGTGACCTGCGCATTGAACTTACTGCAAACAGAAACTATTCGCGAAACCTGCAGGAAAACTTCAGGGTACTCAATGATAAATACATTTCTTCTCCACAAACAGTAGCTGGAAATTTCAGCATTTCCTTTTTAACATGGAAAACAGCTTTTATAAAAGATACAAAAGCACATTTCTCTCCTGTGTTTGAAGACATGAAAAAATACAGAAATGAAATAGCGTGGGAATTGGCAAATAAAAATCAAAACTGGATTGCAGACGGGAAAAAAGATTTTACAGATTCTGTTACTCGCGAAAAGTATCCGCTCGGCTATGGACCTACTTCCCAAAAAGTCCTCATCCGCTCATTTCTTGCGGCATACACGGGTAAGAGTCCGGCACAAGTTGAAAAATCATTGTTCCCGACTATCCCCATGCCCAACTGGCGCATAACTTATGACGGTTTAATAAAAATGGATTTCTTTAAAAAATTCTTTAAAACATTTACACTTGCTCACTCCTACCGTTCATCATACAATATGGGTTCTTTTAATTCGAATATTCTTTACAGGGATCAAAACGGGTATGAATGGGCAAGAGATGCAATAAACAATTATGTTCAGCAATATGAAATAGGCGCTGTTTCAATATCCGAACAATTTGCCCCTTTGTTCAGCATTGATATGACATGGCAAAACAGCATCCTTACAAAATTTGAATTAAAAAAATCACGCGATGTTTCTTTAAGTTTAGCCAATAACCAGCTAACGGAATTAAGCAGTAATGAAATTTCAGTAGGATTGGGCTACAGGTTGAAGAACCTCTCATTTTCAATCAAATCAGGCGGCAGAAATAAAGAATTTAAAAGCGATTTGAATATAATTTCAAATGTTGCCATAAGAACAAATAAAACAGCTTTGCGAAAAATCGTTGAAGATGTAAACCAGATTTCTTCAGGTCAGAGAGTGATATCAATAAACACATCTGCCGATTACCAATTTAGTCAGCGGCTTACAATAAGACTTTTCTTCGACAGGATAATTTCAAATCCCTTTGTTTCAGCTCAATTCCCCAATGCCAACACCAATGCTGGTATAAGTTTGAGGTTCTCTCTTGCTCAATAAAATAGTCATTTGTCATTAGTGAAAAGATTAAAAATTCACTGCAACTTTTTTTGTTGTTATGCTTATGTGTTTAACAATAAGCCATTAGCTACAATTCCCGAAACTTTAAACTTTAAACCTTAAACTTTAAACTTTTTTTCATACTTTTGCACTAATGAAAAATATCAGGAATTTTTGCATCATAGCTTATATTGACCACGGCAAAAGCACACTTGCAGACAGATTGCTAGAATCAACAAATACGATTTCTTCACGAGATTTGCCGGAACAGGTGCTCGATGATATGGATTTTGAA
>JAQUPB010000062.1 GCA_029004185.1 Bacteroidales bacterium
TTTTTCCTCTATAGTTCCCATTCCAGCCTTTTGATGCTTCTGTTGTTTCAAAAACCTTTTCACCCCAGCGGTCATAAATCACAAAATAAAGTTTCGTAACAAGTCCTCCTTCTCTAACATAGAGCACATCATTTTTGTTATCTCCGTTGGGAGTAAATGCATTCGGCACATATATATATGGTTCGCCGCATTTGCCTTCAACAACAACCACTATTACAGTATCGAGGTTTGTGCATCCATAAATATCTGTAACAACTACAGTGTATGTTGTAGTAGCAGTAGGTGTAACAACAGGATTGGGGCTATATGGATCATCAATGCCTGTTGGCGGAGTCCAGCGGTATTGGTAAGCAGAATTATATGGTGAAGCGTGAAGGGTTGTTGATTGCCCCAGGAAAATACGGTGCTGGTCGATAGTGGCGCTTACCAGCAAACTATTGCTCATTATTATCATAGGTTTTATTGCAGTATCGGCAATATTGCATTTTGATGAATCAATGGAGACAAGTGTAACGGTATATGTTCCGTAGTTTGAATAAATGTGCGAAGGGCTGACGGCATTGGAAGTTGTTCCGTCGCCAAAGTTCCAGACATATCTTACGCCATTGCTGTGATTTATAAAATTAACCACTGATGTTATGCAGCTGCTGCCTGATGTATCAAAATCAGCCGCAACAAGGTCGTTAATTATATTTATTTTAAAAACTGCATTATTACACATTGAGTTATTATGGTTTGACCATGCTCCTATTTTGGGAAAAGTAGGAAACGAGTCGCAGCCCCAGCAGCTTGCGCATACCGATTCATAGATATTTCCGCGTTTATCGAAACGGCTTGTGCCGCCGTCAACATGGTCCTGTCCGGTACTATTAGAGGATATCCAATTTCCGCTTGGCCACGAAGCAGAACATAAAACAGCATCATTATGTTGTTCGCCAAAATATGTAGCAAAATCCAATGTTGATGCATCATCTTTCATAACCATAACATAAAAATCCTGTCCATCGGTTACTTTCTGAATCGCATCCGAAGTTATATCCATTCCCTTAGTTCCTTCAATAGCGCTCCACCCCAAAAAATATCCATGTTCTCTGCCCCAACCTGAAAGATAAATCCTGCGACAAATATCAACTGCAAAGGCAGTAATTGAAATATTAGGTTTCCCGCTGCCTGTACCAAAAACAGTTGACCATATCAAAGTATCAAGTGTATTTTTAAATTTTGCAATAAATTGTCCGCTGTTAGGCTTATTGTATACAGCATTTTTTACTAAAGTTGAACCTGAAGCTTTTGTCTGACCTGTAATAAATACTCCGCCGTATTTGTCGGTTCGCACAAAATATGCCTGATCGTATGCAGTGGAACCGAAATAAGTCGAAGCAATTAAATTGCTTCCGTCAGCTGAAATACGGGCAACAAAAGCATCAACTGTTCCTCCGTTGTATGTTTTATTGTATGCAGTTAAAGATGTTGGTATGTTCAGGGAACTTGTACCACCCGCAACATATACATTATAATTTCTATCAAGGTCAACTGAATAAATTGCATCATCTTGGCTTCCCCCAAAGTAAGAACTCCATGTCAATGATACAAGTTCAGGATCCATTTTAAATACTATGCCTTCCTGTCTTCCGGAAAAAGAAGGCTTAAATGAAGAAGGAGTTGTGGGAAAATCAGAAGAAAAAGTACATGTTCCTACATATACATTATTTTTATTATCTGTGATTATTTCACCCCTTGCGGCATCAGCATAATTGTAATAAAGTGAATCGTTGCCATGAGTCATTTTACCGCTTATTGAAATGTATTGTCTGAAATTTAATCCATCGTTATTACTTCCGCCAACAAATGTAGAAGCCAATAACTGAGAACCATCTTTACTGAGTTTTGAGATAAAAAGGTCTGTCCCATTTGCAAACCCTATACATTCATCCCAAACAACATTATTTCCGCCGTTAAAAGTTTTGTCATAAGCATTGGTTGATGTAGGAAAATCAGAAGAGCCGGTTGTACCCATAACAAGCAGATTATTATTTTCATCAACAACCAGGCTGTGTGGCATTTCTTCGCTTGTAGCTCCCCCGAGATATGTTGCCCACATTCGTTGTGTTCCTGAAGAATCATATTTGATAATTGCAACATCGGTACCATAAATATATTCACCCAGGGCTTGTCCACCGGCCATGAAAACCTGATAAGCACCTATCGAAACAGGATAACCCGTACCGAAAGCAATACCTCCTGAAAATACATTATTTGCATGGTCGAAAGTTGCAGTAAATCCCCAGTTATCGTTGGTAGCGCCGGTATATGTGGAGAATATAAGAGTAGGGTCAATAATTAAAGAGAATTTTTTATCATATCCACCGGGAAAAGAAAAACCGATTGTGTTATTATCAATAACAAAGTTACATTCCACACTTATGGTTGCGCCATTTATTATCTGATAAGCAAAAGGTTTGGTTTCCACAATCTGATTTACAGAAGTTTTAATAACAAGACTTCCTGAAGAAGAAATAAAAATATTTTCCACACCCTGAAAATCCAGAGAAATATTTGCGGGATTACCTCCGGGTTTGATAATATAATCGTATTTGAGAGCAGATGACTTTGAATATATTTTCAGGTCAATGTTTGAATAGAGATTTTCATACTCAACTACTTTAAAACTTCTAACCCTTGAAGCCCATTTACTTTGGTCGTTTCCGATAAAATAATTCAGATAATCGGTATTTGCTTCACTTGGTTTCACTTCACAGTTGGCGTTGGAATTCCTGAAAAACATTTTAAAAGCATGAAAATGCACAATGCCGTTTGTATTGTTGTGTGCATTATGGCGGGGCATTTCATCAATATTGAAAAAATTATAAGTCAGGCAGTATTTTTCGAGAAACATAGAACCTGAAGGCAAATCAGCTTTGAACAAAATTTTAGGATTCCATTGATTTTTATTTTCAATAAAATTAATGTTTTGTGAAAAAGAAATAAAGTTGTTTGCAAATATTAAAACAAGAATTTTTATAAGTGTCTTCATTCCTAATTATTTTAGAATAAACTTACAATTAAGACAATAAAGATACAAAAAAGGTTGCCTGAAATACTTTTTTCAAAAAAAAAATTAAAGCCGGAAACAAGTAATCGGTAACCGGTAATCGGTAATCAGTTATAAACACCGATTACTGGTTACCGATTACAAAATTTACGTGTTTATCGCGTTTTCAGTATAAGAATCTACATTCTTCCTTCAATAATTGCCAGTGTATCCTGAGCAATCACAAGTTCTTCATTTGTCGGAACAACTAGCACTCTGACTCTTGAAGATGGTTTTGAAATATCTGCAAGTTTACTTCTTAATCCTTTATTTGCATTTTTATCGAATTCAACTCCCATGAATTCAAGACCGCTGCATATTTCTTCTCTTGTTTCGGGTCCGTTTTCACCTATGCCGCCGGTAAAAACAATTACATCAACTCCACCCATTGCCGCCGCATAAGAACCGATATATTTTTTCATTCTGTAATGATACATTTTTAAAGCAAGCGTTGCTCTTTTGTTATTTTCTTTCCACGAAGCATTTTCGATATCCCTCATGTCAGAAGAAACACCACTTATACCAAGCATTCCGCTTTTTTTATTCACCAGATTGTTTGCACCGTTCAAATCAAGTTTTTCTTTTTCCATAATAAAAAACATTGCTCCGAGGTCAAGATCGCCTGTTCTTGTTCCCATTATCAATCCCTCAACGGGTGTAAGTCCCATTGAAGTATCAACCGATTTTCCTTTATCAACGGCGGTAATTGATGCACCATTTCCGAGGTGGCATGTTATTATTTTCAAGCTATTGTAATTTTTGCCAAGAAATTCAGCTGCTTTTGCCGCAACAAATCTGTGGCTTGTTCCGTGAAATCCGTATCTGCGAACCCTGTGTTTTTCATATAGCTCATAAGGTAATGCATACATATATGCGTAATCAGGCATTGTCTGATGAAACGCAGTATCAAACACTCCGCATTGCTGAACCTTAGGCATAAGTTTTTGAATAGCGTATATACCTTTTAAATTAGCAGGATTATGAAGTGGAGCAAGCGGTACACATTCTTCCATTTTATCAATAACCGCCTGGGAAATTTTCACACTGTCGCTGAATTTTTCGGCACCATGAACAACTCTGTGTCCTACAGCTCCAATTTCATTTATATCCTTAATAACTCCATGTACGGGGTCAACTAAAATTCTTAAAATCAAATCTATTCCCACAGTATGGTCAGGGGCATCTTTTACAAGTTTATATTTATCCTTACCCGTTGGTTTATGGGTCAATTCGCTGTCTTTAAGTCCGACTCTTTCCAATATTCCTATTGCAAGTAATTCAGCATTATTAGCCATATCTAGCAATTGATATTTTATTGAAGAACTTCCGCAGTTAAGCACTAATATTTTCATACAATCAATCTTTTATAGTTTATTATTAATTTATTTTCGGTTTATTTTGAAGCCGCCTGATTAACGGTAATAGCTATGAGGCTTGTAATATCTTCCACAGAACATCCTCTTGAAAGGTCGTTTATAGGTGCTGCCATTCCCTGCAAAACAGGACCTATAGCTTCGGCGCCTGCCAGTCTCTGAACAAGTTTATAAGCAATATTTCCAGATTGAAGGTCGGGGAAAACAAGTACGTTTGCCTTTCCTGCGATCGGACTTCCGGGAGCTTTGCTCTTACCCACAGATTCAACAATTGCGGCATCCGCCTGAAGTTCGCCGTCAATATTTATTGAAGGATTTATTTCTTTTGCAATTCGTGTTGCATTAACAACTTTATCCACTAATGCATGCTTTGCACTTCCTTTGGTTGAGAAGCTTAGCATTGCAACTCTCGGTTCGAAACCCACAATTGCTTTTGCGGTTCCTGCTGTTGCCACTGCAATTTCAGCAAGTTCTCTTTCGTTTGGGTCGGGATGAACGGCACAGTCGGCAAAAACAAGAATACCATCTTCTCCGAATTTATTATCTTTTAAAATCATAATCATTGCACCTGAAACAACACTAATGCCAGGCAGGGTTTTTACAATCTGCAATGCAGGTCTCAGAACATCGCCTGTTGCATGCATAGCGCCGGTAACCTCACCGTCGCATTCGCCCATTTTAATCATCATTACACCGAGATAAAGCGGGTCTTCGATTAATTTCGATGCTTCCACTCTTGTAAGCCCCTTGCTTTTTCTTATTTCCACCAGAGCATCTATATATTTATCTTTATTTTCATGATTTTTCGGGTCAACAATTCTCGTTTTTTCAATATTTTTAAGTCCAAGGGCTTTTGCTTTTTGCATAATCTCTTCTTTGTTTCCAAGCAAAGTAATTTGTGCTACCGCATCTCTTGTAACAATGTCAGCAGCCTTAAGTGTTCTTTCTTCCGTGCCTTCACAAAGCACTATTCTTTTATTGTGCTTTTTAGCATTTGCAAATATTTTTTCAAGTAATTCCATATATTTAAGTTTTAAAAGTTATTTGTTTATAAATTAACAACACTTAACAAACCTAAAACTTTTTTTTGATTAAACAAAAAAAAAATAGTTTTTTTTAAAAAAAACAAGAAACTTCATGTATGCTTATCTTTGAAAAGGAAACAGAAAGTTTGTTGTTTGTGGTTTGTAGTTGGTTCAATTTTTATAGTTTAACAACAAACTACAAACCCTTTAAACCACAAACGATTTATTTCAAAGTTTTCGCCCAGGTATCTCTCAGCGTTACTGTTCTGTTAAAAATCAAATTGTCTTTTTTTGAATTTTTGTCAACGCAGAAATAACCTGTTCTTTCGAACTGGTATTTTTCCATAGGCTTTGCATTTTTCAGCGAAGGTTCTACAAATGCTTTTACTGTTTTCAGCGAGGCTGGATTTAAATTTGATTTATAATCTTTCCCTTCTTCAACGTCATCGGGATTTTCTTTTGTAAATAATCTGTCGTAAAGACGGACTTCAGCTTCGATGCAATTGGCAGTAGATACCCAATGAATTGTTCCCTGCACTTTTCTGCCGTCGGGTGAATTACCGCCGCGTGAAGCGGGATCGTACGTGCAATGAATTTCAATTATTTCTCCATCAGGGGATTTAATAACATCTGTGCATTTAATAAAATAAGCATACCTGAGACGCACTTCCTGTCCGGGCGACAGGCGAAAGTATTTTTTCGGCGGGATTTCCATGAAGTCTTCCTTTTCAATATAAATGATTTTTGAAAAAGGAACTTTGCGGGTTCCCGCTTTTTCATCTTCGGGGTTATTTATTGCATCAAGCTCTTCGGTTTGATTGTCGGGATAATTTGTAATGACAACTTTCAGCGGATTAACAACCCCCATCACACGCATCGCCTTTTTATTCAGGTCTTCCCTCACGCAGTGTTCAAGAAGGGCAACATCAATAACATTTTCTCTTTTGGCAACACCTATGATATCTGCAAAATTCCTTATTGATTCGGGCGTATAACCGCGTCGTCTTAATCCGCAAATTGTCGGCATTCGCGGGTCATCCCAGCCATTTACATAACCTTCCTCAACAAGTTCGAGCAAACGTCTTTTACTCATTACGGTATAATTCATATTTAATCTTGCAAATTCAATCTGCTGAGGTGCGAAGATTTCAAGTTCTTTTATAAACCAGTCGTACAAAGGGCGGTGGACTTCAAATTCGAGCGTGCAGATGGAATGAGTTATATTTTCTATCGAGTCGCATTGTCCGTGAGCAAAATCATACATCGGGTATATGCACCATTTATTGCCAGTTCTGTGATGTTCGGAATGCAGTATGCGGTACAAAACAGGATCGCGCATGTGCATATTCGGAGAATCCATTCCGGTTTTTGCCCTTAATGTTCTTTCGCCGTCTTTGAATTCGCCTTTTTTCATGCGCTGGAATAAATCAAGGTTTTCTTCAACTGAACGGTTTCTGAAAGGACTTTCTTTTCCCGGTTTTTGGGGAGTACCTCTGTTTGCCGAAATATCCTCGGCATTCATTTCACAAACATAAGCTTTTCCTTTTTTAATAAGTTTAACAGCATAATCGTACAAAGTTTCAAAATAATCGGAAGCATAAAATTCCCTGTCGTCCCAGTCGAATCCGAGCCAGCGCACGTCTTCCTTTATTGAATCGACATATTCAACACTTTCTTTTGTAGGGTTTGTATCGTCGAAGCGCAGGTTGCAGAGACCGTTATATTTTTTTGCCAGACCGAAATTCAGGCAGATGGATTTAGCATGACCTATGTGCAAATACCCGTTTGGTTCAGGCGGAAAACGCGTATGAACATTACCTCCGTTCTTTTTGTTTTTGATATCCTCTTCAATTATGTTTTCGATAAAATTGAGAGAAGCTTTTTGTTCCTTGCTGTTTCCGCTATCCGTGACATTCATAAAAAAATAATTTATCGTTAATGATTATTGCAAAAATAATGTTTTTGAAATTTGTTACAAGTTAAATTTTATTAAAATAAAAAAGCCACAGATTGTTCGCAAACTTAATTTTATTAAAAAGGAGCTCATGAAATCGCTTCGCTAAGTTCACAGATAAAAATCAGTTTTCAGTTTGAAGTTTTCAGTTACAAACTGCCAAATTCCGAAAAATTAATTTATTTTTGAACTTTAAACATTAAACTTCAAACTTTAAACTATTCTGCTATGGGATTGATACAAATTGAAGGAATGGAGTTCTTCGCTTACCACGGATGTTTTGAGGAAGAACAAATCATCGGTAACAAATTCACTGTTGATATTTCAATTGAGACCGACTTATCCGAAGCCGCCGAAACCGATGATTTGAATAAAACCATTAACTATCAGGAAGTTTATAATATCGTTAAAAATGAAATGGAAGTAAAATCAAGACTTCTTGAAAACGTTGCAGGCAGAATAATAAAAAAAATAAATTCGAATTTCACTTCAATAAAAAAAGTAGAAATAAAAATTTCAAAAATAAATCCCCAGCTGGGCGGAAAGACTGATAATGTTTCAGTGCAGATGTCTTCAGAATGAATCATCAATAAGTATTAAACAAATACAGCTATAAGCTATGAGCTGCGAGCCACGAGCCATGAGAAAAAAAATAAAGAACCAACAACAAACGACAAACCACAAACGACAAACATTTTTTAAAAAGAACTATTGTTAAAATAATAATTAATGACTAAAAAGACCATACATATTCTGATTTGGGTTACGGTTTTTGCTGTTGCAATGGCACTGCTCGAAACTGCTGTTGTAGTTTATCTGCGCAAAATATATTATCCCGGTGGCTTTAACTTTCCTTTGAGGATAATAGAAAAAGATATTATGATGGTTGAATTGTCAAGGGAATTTGCAACAATTATAATGTTAATTTCAATAGGAATTTTAGCAGGAAGAACAAAATCGGAAAAGTTCGCCTACTTCTTATTTTCATTTGCAATATGGGATATTTTCTATTATGTATTTTTAAAAATCTTTATCAACTGGCCGGAATCATTACTCACATGGGATATTTTATTTTTAATCCCGACAGTATGGGTTGGTCCCGTTATTGTACCTTGCATCAATTCGCTCACAATGATAATTCTTGCCATTTCAATTATTTATTTTACCGACAAAAAGATAAAAACAAAATTCGGGTTAATAGTTTGGACATTATTAATTGCGGGTTCATTAATAATTCTTTTTGTTTATGTACAGGATTATACAACTTATATGACAAGTCATTTCAAGTTTTCCCAACTCCTGAAACAGGAAAAAGAAAATGAAATAATCGAAGTTGCCTCAAAATATATTCCCCTAAAATTCAACTGGTTCCTCTTTTTCATAGGAATCGCAATGCATATATCGGCGATTCTTATCTATATAAAATCTCCAAAAAGTACACATATCGAATAAAAGCAGTATTTAGTATTACGTATTGCGCTTTTCATTATTTATTGCGGAGTTTATCAACAATAACTATAAGAAAAATAATATCAAAAATCACTTGACTTTTTGACTTTTATTTTGTATCATTACTATTCACTTTTTAAACGTAAACCTAAACGTTATGAGAATAAAAAATTTACTATCCCGCATTTTATTAATAATTATTTTCAGCGGATTGGCTGTATTACAAGCTCAGCAAACTAATACTGGCAACAATCCTTTTATTTTAAAAGCTGAAAATCCAAATGCAATCAGCATAAACAAGATTTTTAACGAAAGTACTGCAATAACGCCCTTCAGCAGTTCCACTCCGGTATACGGAATAGCATTAAGCGGAGATGTTAATTTATTGAATAACGGCGGATTGGTTCGCATTGTCGCTTCCGATGAATACGGAAATGACTACCTCGTATTCGAATCATATCCGGCAATTGCAACTGAAAAATCATTTTCCGTTAACAATATTTCCGAAGAAACTTCGATGCTGAACGGATATAAAATAAGTAAGATTAAAGTTGAATTAATAAATGCAACAATTAACATCAGAAATATTTCAGTTTCTTACACACCATTCAGAATGAAAACCGAAGATTTTTTTACACAACAACAAAAACTTACCGATGCACAGAATGATGCAAAAATTGAAATCATAAACAAAAAAGGTCTTACATGGAAAGCAGGAAATACAGGAGTTTCGCATATTCCTTATGCTGATAAAAAGAATCTGGTAAATCTCGAAAATCATATTTTAAACCTTCAGGGATTTGAATATTACAAAGAAGGCAATTTTGTATATGATTTCGGATACGGAATGGCAAAGGAAATTCCAAGCAGCAAGGATGTACAAGCACTTCCATCAAGCTGGGACTGGAGAACACGCCATGGTGCCAACAATTCTTCTTCTCCTTATTATAACGGAAGTATAGGCTGGTGTTCTTCCATAAAGAATCAGAATCCCTGTGGTACATGCTGGGCATTTGCACCAACAGGAGCACTTGAATGTCTTGTTAATCTTTATTATAATGATAAAGTAAATGTTGATTTATCGGAGCAAAATGCCGTTAATTGCAGCGGTGGCGCCTCATCAAGCAATTGCAACGACGGAGGGAGTTCCAGTACAGTAGGAACATACTTTGTAAATACCGGCATTGTAAATGAAAGCTGCCTTCCTTATGCAAAAAATGTAGGAAGTTGTGCAAGTACTTGCAGCAGTCCTGCCGAAAGATTTAAAGTGGCAAGTAAAACAAGTTATTCTTCAAATCCTTCTTCAACTGTTATCACACAGATGAAAACTTCGCTTATTACAAAAGGACCTATGTCAAGCGGAGTTTACGGCTTGTGGCATTTCATGTGTCTCATAGGATATTCAAGCGCTTCAAGCAACAGCTGGATATTTAAAAACAGCTGGGGTTCAAGCTGGGGAAACAGCGGATTCTGTACACTCACAATGGGTAGTCCCTGCGGCTACAGCAGCATGAGTACATGCGATTATTTATACGGGAATTTTTCATTAAACGTTCCTTTGACAAATACAGCAAATGCATCACGTACCATAAAATGCCTTGATGCAGACGGAGACGGATATTATAACTGGGGAATAGGAACCAAGCCTGCAACCTGTGTTGACTGTCCTGCACAAGAAGATGCCAATGACTTTGGTCCGTGTGAAGGTTATTTCGATGCAAATTATGCTCCTGTTTCTCTGAGTTTTTCAATAACCACCCAGCCTATCAGTAAATCTTTAAATGTAGGAGGAAGTGTTACTTTCTCTGTAGCAATCACTCCTGCAACAAGTGGTGTTGCAGTTAATGAAAAATATCAATGGAAGAAAAACAATGTTACTATTCCGGGAGCAACAAATAATTCATACACAATCAGCAGTCTCGTATTGGGCGATGTAGGTTCATACACCTGCGAAGTGAAAAATGCATGTACAACAATACTCAGCGATGCAGCCACATTGCAGGTCAGCGTTAATGTAAACGAATATAATATTGCCGACGGAATAAAAATTTATCCGAACCCTGTTGTTGCAAATAATTTTACTGTTGATATTTCGGCAATTAATTATTTTAATCCGGTATTAATAAATATTACCGATATGCAGGGACGAATAATTTTAGAAAAGATTGTTACTTCAATACCAAAAATAGAACTATCCACAAAAGATTTTCAAAGCGGATTATACTTTATTACAATTAAAGGAAGCGATTTTGTAAAGAACAGCAAGTTGATTATTCAATAATATTGATAAATTGCTTAATTGCAACATTGTTTAATTGCCGGTAAAATCTCTGTTTAACTTTGCGTTCAACAATTAAACAATTTAGCAATTTAACAATCTGATAAAGCATCAAATTCAGCACTCCTTCTGTCTCCGGTCCTCGGTCTTCTGTCTTTTTCCAAAAACTTATTAACATAGATTTTTGTTCCGCAAAAAATAAATTACTTTTGCGAAAAATTTCAAAATGACAACACAGGAATTAAACGATATTTGCGTTCAGGTAAGACGCGACATTCTCAGAATGACTTACGAAGCGCAATCCGGGCATCCCGGTGGTTCATTAGGATGCGTTGAATTTTTCACCGCCCTCTATTTTAAAATTCTAAATCATGATCCGAAAAAGTTTTCGATGGATGGAGTAAACGAAGATTTATTTTTCCTTTCAAATGGTCATATTTCACCTGTTTGGTACAGCGTCCTGGCGCGTGCCGGATATTTCGGAATAAAAGAATTATCTACATTTAGAAAACTAGGTTCGCAATTGCAGGGACATCCGACAAACGATAAAAAATTAAACGGAATAAGAATTGCTTCGGGTTCACTCGGACAGGGATTGTCAGCATCTATTGGCGCCGCATTAACGAAAAAGCTCAACAACGACAAATCAATAGTTTATTGCCTCACCGGCGACGGCGAACTTCAGGAGGGCCAGATATGGGAAGCCGCAATGTTTGCTGCAGCCAAAAAAGTTGACAATATTATCGTAACAGTTGATTACAACAAAAAACAAATTGACGGCCCAACCGATGATGTATGTTCCCTCGGTAATGTAAAAGAAAAGTGGAAAGCATTCGGATGGAATGTTATCGAAGTTGAAAATGGCAATAATATAGAATGTGTGATTTCCGCTTTGACTGAAGCAAAACTTCAAACCAATAAAGGCATTCCGGTTGTCATACTTCTTAAAACAATTATGGGAAAAGGAGTTGATTTCATGGAAAATAATCATAAATGGCACGGAACTCCCCCAAATAAAGAACAGTTTGAAAAAGCTATTGCTCAGTTGAAGGAAACAGTTGGAGATTATTAAGTGAATTAGGAATTAGGATTTAGGATTTAGAAATTAGGATTTATAAATAATTTTAAACTTTTATGAAAAAGCAGGTATTGTTAAAATTAATATTTATTACGGTTCTTGCAGTTTTTGCATCAATCGTAAAATCGCAGCAAGCACTTCCTTTCAAGGGTATTGATGAGTACATTAAAAACGGAATGAAGGAGTGGCAGATACCGGGATTATCGCTGGCAATAATTAAAGACGGAAAAATAATTTATGCAAAAGGTTACGGAGTTTGTGAAATAGGAAAAGAAAATAAAGTTGATGAAAACACTATTTTTGCTGTAGCTTCAAATTCAAAAGCATTTACAGGACTTGCATTATGCATTCTTGCAAATGAAAACAAAATTTCCCTCGACGATAAAGTAAAAAAATATATTCCCGATTATCAGCTTTATGACACAACTGCAAGCCGCGAAGTTACAATAAGAGATTTGCTTTGCCACAGAATAGGACTTGGCACATTCCATGGCGATCTTGTCGTATGGGGTTCAAATTATTCGCGTGATGAGGTTATTCACAAAATGAAATATATAAAACCTTCATTCAGTTTTCGCAACGGATTCGGCTATTGCAATACTGCATTTATTACTGCCGGAGAAATTATTCCGCGCGTTACAGGCAAGTCGTGGGATGATTTCATTAAAGAAAGAATATTAATCCCGCTTGAAATGAAAAGAACGACAACCTCAATTAATGATTTTAAAAACCTTAAGAACATCGCAACTCCTCACACAATTTTAAACGGAAAAGTTATTACAATCCCTTATCGCAATACTGACAATATCGGACCTGCCGCCTCGCTGAACTCTACTGCAACAGATCTGGCACACTGGCTTATTCTGCAAATGGACACAAGCGGAAAGTATAACAATAAGTTTATCATTTCACATAAAATAATAAAGCAAACACAACGTCCGCAGAACATACTGCCGTCCGATCCATATTTCAGCAAAATTTTTCCTCAAACACATTTAAGAGCTTATTGTCTGGGCTGGTCGATGCAGGATTATTACGGGAAAGCAATGTACCGCCATACAGGCAGTGCCGACGGCATGGTGTCGATAACAGGATTCCTGCCGGAAGAAAAACTCGGAATTGTAATTCTCACAAATTACGACCAGCACGATTTCAATGTGGCACTGTTTTATCAGATTATAGATGCTTATCTGGGTGTTCAGTATAAGGACTGGAACAAATATTACAAAAAAACCGATGATGAAAACAAAGCAAAACAATTGAAAGAAGATGCAAGACTCGACAGTTTAAAAAAACTTAATGTTGTTCCGGATTTGAAAATAAATGAATATTCGGGAAATTATGAAAACAAACATTACGGAGCCGCAAAAATAACGATAGAAAATGATATTTTGTATCTAATGCTTCTCTCTCATAACGGCTTAAAAGGAAAACTCGACTGTATAGGAAAAGATTTATTTCTCTGCACATGGAACGACCCGATTTTCGGCCGGAGCACTATTCCTTTTACAATTAAGGATAATAAAGTTATTAATTTTAAAGTTAAAATTAATCCTGATTTTATCGACCCTGTTGAATATAGTTTCGAGAAGGAATAATACTGCAAACAGTAGTCAGTAGTCAATAGTCAGTGCTCAGTAGAAAAAAATGTTTTATTACTAAATTGCTTAATTGTTAAGCAAAAAAACATTGAACGCTAAATTTATTTTAACAACAAACGACAAACCACAAACAATTTATTCTTATTTATTAACATTCACTAAAATTTCATGTCAAAAAATTTATCTTTGACGTGAAATATATTGATTTACAAATTTCATTTCTATGTTGAGCAGATATATCAAAATATCAATAATTTTATTTTTCCTTTCAGCTTCTTTTGCTTTTGCGCAACAAGGAAAAAACATTAAACCGCCGGTTAAAAAAAACCAGCTCACAAGAATTCTTTTCATTTTCGATGCATCATACAGCATGAACGGAATGTGGCAAAGCGATACCAAAATCGCAATTGCAAAGAAACTTTTGGGCGAACTCCTAGACAGTTTAAAGCAAATAGAAAATTACGAAAACATTGAAGTTGCACTCCGCGTTTATGGTCACCAGAAACCCGTTCCTCCACAGGATTGCGATGACACCCGACTTGAAATTTCCTTCAGCAAAAAAAATTATGACCGCATTAAAAACAAACTAAAAAC
>JAQUPB010000063.1:0-8896 GCA_029004185.1 Bacteroidales bacterium
CATGGGAGAATCGGGAGAGAACACTGACGAATGGGTAACGGAATACCGTAAACTTATTGAAAAAAATAATACCGGCTGGTGTTTCTGGACATACAAGAAAATGGATAACACAAGATGTGTGGTTACATTCAAGAAACCTGCAAACTACGAAAGCATAATTTATTTTGCCGAATCGGACCATACAAATTTTGACAGGATAAGAATGCACCGCCCTGATTCAAAAATTTCACAGCAGGCATTGAATGACTTTCTTGAAAATTGCAAAGCCCGAAATTGCTCGCCAAATGAGGGATTTATCAAGGCTCTTGGTTTAACAAAACCGTAATTAAAAACCAAAATAGTATGAGAAAAAAAATAAATTATCTTATTTTTATTTTTATTCTTTTTTCTGCCTGTATTCAAAAGGAAAAAAGTAAAAAACAAGAAGGCGATAAAAAACATTTTAATTCGGCAGCCTTAAAGCAAGCCGACTTATATATAACGGCTTTTAACACTTCCTACAGGCTGACAAAAAAAGAATCTTTAAAATTTGAAAATCTCGAACAACCCGATGAATCCTTCCCGACAATTATTATCGACCCTGATAAAAAATTTCAGGAGATTGAAGGTTTTGGAGGCGCTTTAACTGATGCGGCAGCTGAAACATTTTACAAACTTCCCGGGTCAAAACAGGAAGAATTAGTAAAAAAATATTTTTCTGCTGAAAACGGAATAGGATATACACTGTGCCGAACGCATATAAACAGTTGCGATTTTTCAAGCGAAAGCTATGCTTATTGCGATGTTAAAGGCGATACTTCTTTAAAAAGTTTTTCAATTTCTCATGACAAAAAATTCAGAATTCCTTTTATTAAAAAAGCAATTGCTGAATCGCAAAATAAAATAAATATTTTTGCATCACCATGGAGCCCTCCCGCATGGATGAAGACAAATAACGATATGCTGCACGGCGGAAAATTAAAACCCGAATATTATCAGGCATGGGCAAATTATTTTGTGAAGTTCATTAAAGAATATGAAAAAGCAGGAATCGCCATATGGGGATTAACAGTGCAAAACGAACCTGCAGCAGTGCAGACATGGGAATCGTGCATTTATACTGCAAAAGAAGAATGCGGTTTTATAAAAAATTGTTTGGGACCCACTCTTGAAAAAGCGGGATTATCAGATAAAAAAATTATGATATGGGACCACAACAGAGGAATAATGTATCAGCGGGCAAAAGAAGTTTACGATGATGCTGAAGCCTCAAAATATGTATGGGGAATGGCTTACCACTGGTATGTCGGCGACCATTTTGAAAATGTGAGGTTGGTTAATGATGCATACCCTGAAAAAAAACTTTTATTCACCGAAGGTTGTGTTTATCCATTTGAATGGAGCAAAATAAATGAATGGCACTGGGGCGAAACTTATGGTAAATCAATAATCAACGACCTGAATAATTTTGCAACCGGCTGGGTTGACTGGAATATTTTGCTTGATGAAAAAGGCGGACCTAATCATGTGGGAAATTATTGCTATGCACCTGTAATAGCCGATAGTCGCACAGGAGAACTTCATTACATGAATTCATTTTATTATATCGGACATTTTTCAAAATTCATTAAACCGGGAGCAAGACGAATCATCTGCTGTTCAAACAATGATGAACTTCTTGCAACTGCATTCATAAATACTGACGGGAAAATAGCTGTTGTGGTGATGAACACAACAGATAAAAATATTGATTTCAAAATACGGATTGACGAAAAAGCTGCCGGAACAAAAAGTCTGGCACATTCAATTGCTACAATAGTTTTATATTGAAGTATTATATTTTCGTTATTCGTTAATGGTTAATCGTTAATCGTAGAAAAAGATAAACTTCGTATAGCTCCGAATTTTCTTCGTGTAATAATTTTTCTTTGCGTCTTTGCGAGAAACTTTTTTTCACGACGATAACGCAAAGAATTCTTCACAATCCCGACGAGTTTAGCTGTCGTGACAGGCTTAATAATTTGTTTTATTTGTTACTTTTGTCTTGGCACAAAAGTAACCAAAAAGCCAAGAGAATTTGACGCTATACGGTATTTCACAGTTTTGTTTGTACCTGTCGTTGATACGCCAAATTCTCACGTTCTTTGTAAAGTAAAAAAAAATCCTAAGATTGGAGAATAGAAATATTTATTATTCACAACTTCACTCTTTACAAATTCACAAATTAATCTATCGATTGTCCTATTGAGAAATGAAACTGCCCTTTGTTGGCGCCGGGCATGCCGGGAATATCGTCGAAGCCATAGCCCCAGTCGAGGCCGAGCTGACCGAACATCGGCATGAATAATCTGAGTCCGAATCCTGCAGATCTTTTAAATGAAAAAGGATTAAATTCCCTGAACTTCAACCACGAGTCGCCGCCTTCCATGAAGCCCAGCACATAAATAGTTGTCATCGGATTTAATGAAATAGGATAGCGTATTTCAAAAGTATATTTATTAAAAATTGCTCCGCCGACTTCGGAACCTGCCGAATTCTGAGGTGTCAATGAATTATTCTGATACCCTCTCAAAGCAATAAGTTCCCTTCCGTCAAACTGGTTGTATCCTGTAAGTCCATCGCCGCCTAGATAAAACCTTTCAAAAGGTGCCAGCCCCAGATTTTTATTATAAAATCCCAGGAAGCCGTATTGAATTCTTGTATTAACAACAAGGTTTCCGGCAAGCCGCAAAAACCACGATGATTTGAATTTCCATTTATGATATTCAATCCACTTATATTTTTCACTTGAACTTATTTTCGAATAATCTTTGTTATCAAAAAGTGAATACGGCGGAGTTAGCTGTATTTTCAAGGAAACTTCAGAACCTGTTCTCGGAAATATGGGTTGGTCAATAGAATTTCTGCCGAAAAGAAGGGTGTAACTTAAAACATTTGCAGCACCATTATTAAAATCGGAAATAAGATTATATCTTTTCAGAAAATAATTCTGAAAACCGACATCCTGATATAATGTAAAATAATCGTCAGGCCATTTCAGGCGTTTGCCAAGTCCTATTGATACACCGTTCATCATAATTATCTGGCGTGTAGAATCGCTTTTTTTAGCTCCCGTAACATTATAAAGCGAATGATAAACCGAAAAACTCAAAGCATTTGGTTTTTTACCTCCAAGCCATGGTTCGGTGAAAGATGCGTTGTACGACTGGTAATAAAGTCCGTTGGATTGAGCCCTGATGCTGAATTGCTGTCCATCGCCAGAAGGAAGAGGTTTCCATGCTCCCTGTTTGAAAAAATTGCGTGATGAAAAATTATTGAACATTAAACCGAGAGTTCCCACAACTCTGCCTCCGCCCCATCCTCCCGAAAGTTCCACCTGATCGGAAGAAGTTTCCTCAACAACATATTCTATGTCAACTGTTCCGTCAGCAGGATTGGGAGTGGGATTTACGGCAAGTTTTTCATTATTAAAGTATCTTAACTGGGCAAGTTCTCTTTGTGAACGCATAATGTCGGAACGGCTGAACAACTGTCCCGGCTTGGTTCTTATTTCACGCAAAATAACCTTATCATTTGTTTTTGTGTTGCCCGAAATTTTTACATTGCTTATTGTTGCCTGCTTGCCTTCATATATTCTGAATTCTATATCAATTGAATCGTTTTCAACTTTTGTTTCAACAGGGTTTACAGAAAAAAACAAATATCCGTTATCAAGATACAATGAGCTCACATCTCTGCTGTCGGGACTTGCCAGCAAGTTTGTATTTAATACTTCCGTACTGTATACATCGCCCTTTTTAATTCTCAGAACTGAATTTAAAATTTCATCGGAGTACTTGGTATTCCCAACCCAGCTGAGATTACGGAAATAATATTTCCTTCCCTCATTAACATTAATATTAATATTTACAAGATTATCTGTGACTTTAAAAACAGTATCTTTTATAATTTTCGCATCTCTGTATCCTTCGTTATTGTACTTTTCAATAATCGCTAATTTGTCCGTTTTATATTCTTCTTCAATAAATTTTGAAGATTTGAAAATCTGCAATCTTAATTTATCGGAAAAATGTTTTTTAAGAAATTCGGGGTAATCTTCAGTTTTCAATGTAAATAAGCTTTTAACGGTTTTGCATAAAAGCGTATCGATATCTATAAACGGAGTAAACACGGCTCTTTGCTTTGTATTTTTCAATGCACGTTTCAATTTTCCGTATGGCAATTGGGAATTACCGTAAATATTGATTTTATTTATTTTTACTTTGGAATTTTTATCAATAATAATTAAAAGAGATACAGAGTTTGGAGCAACGCTGTCGGGTTTTTGTTCAATATCTACCTTTACATTCAGATAACCTTTTTCAATAAAATGGTCTTTGATAATACCGTTTGAAGTAATAATAAGATTATCGGTAACAATATCGCCTCTTGTTATTTTAATTTCATCGCGGATTTTATCGGCTTCTGATTTTTTAATTCCCTTAAAAGTGAAATGGGAAAGACGCGGGCGTTCCTGAATTTTGATATCGAGAAATATTGTGCTTCCCTGTAACTTAGTCGCAGAAACCACAATTTCGGAAAACAAGCCCTGTTTCCAGAGATTTTGTATTGCTTTTGAAATTTTCTCTCCCGGTATTTTCACTTTTTCTCCGACTGAAAGTCCCGATACAAGAAGCAAAACACTATTGTCATTGTATTTGGAACCCGAAAATGTAATTCCTCCGATTTCATATTCTCTCGGACTCAGATAATCAATATCAATATCTCCGGAAATATCAACCTGAGCATTTGCCAGAGTGCAAAAAAAACATAGAAAACAAAAAGCAAGGTAAAATCTTTTATCCATCATGATTGGCGTATTACTTGTTCGCTTGTGAGACCGAATCTCCTTTGGCGGTTTTGAAAATCAACCAGCGCTTCATAGAAATCTTCTTTTTTGAAGTCGGGCCATAATTTTGCTGTAAAATATAATTCCGAATAAGCAATTTGCCATAACAAAAAATTACTTACACGATATTCGCCGCTGGTTCTTATTAAAAGTTCGGGATCGGGGATATTGCAAGTGTTAAGATACAAGTTCAGCAAATCTTCATTTATATTTTCTTTTTTTATTTTGTTTTTTGTCATATCATCTGCTATTTTTTTCATGGCATTAACAATTTCCCACCTTGAGCCATAGCTAAGAGCCAATACAAGTGACATGCGTTTGTTGTTCTCGGTGTTCTTCATTGCTTTCTGAAGTTCTTTATAGCAGGAATTAGGTAACGATTTCAAATCTCCTATTGCCAGAAGACGGATATCATTTTTATTAAGGGTTTTGGTTTCCATATTGATGGTTCTGACCAGAAGTGTCATCAATGCATTAACTTCTTCTTTCGGGCGTCCCCAGTTTTCAGTTGAAAAAGCATACAATGTAAGATATTTGATTCCGATTTCGGCAGCAGCTTCTGTAACTTCCCGCACAGATTTCACAGCACGCTGATGTCCAAAAATGCGCAGTTTATTTCTTTGCTTTGCCCATCTGCCATTGCCATCCATAATAATCGCAACATGATTCGGAATTTTATTTTTATCAATTTTATCTTTATACAACATCTATGCTATCATTTTGACTGGTATTCAAAAAAATTTCTTTTTGGTTTGCCTAAACATCTTTCTCTTCCTAATTTCAATCGTATTGATACAAAAGCACCAACAAAGGAATACCAATCCTTATTCTTGGAATTTCCTCTTTGAATACCGGTTTGATTAAGCGGTTCCGAGCGGTCGGAAAGTGCTTTGGCAACAGGACCATTTTCTGCTCCGACAGCAACAGGGTTTGCATACGTAGTGCTGACATCGTCAAGATAATCGGTAAAGGTTCTTCTAAGCCCGTATTCCACTCCCATTGCTATTCCTTTCATTACGTTAAATTTTATTCCTGCTCCGAAAGGAGTTGAGAATGTAAGCAGTGAATATGGTTTTCTTTCGGGATAAGCGGAAGAGCCCTGACCTTCGGTTCCGAGTGGCTGCAATGGATACCATTGTCCGTTAAATGATGCCTTAGGATTAAACCTGAACATCGACAAACCGCCAAAAACATAAAAAGTAGCAATATAATTTTTATTTCCCGTGATAAACGGGAAAAAATTAAATTCTATCTGAGTTGAAAATTCTGTTATGCCTGATTTAAAGCTAAGATTTCTTTCCGGTCTGTAACCTGATTTTTTGTCATCGCCTGCAATTTCGCCGAAATAAACATTTCCCTTAAATGCAAAGCGGGGATTGAAGTTATACCGGTATATTGCGCCGGCGGCAGGTTTTGTTAAAAGGAAATGCTTTTTTGGATTAAGGTCGCCGATGTAATACGAGCCGCCGACAAAAGGACCGAATTCAGCTCTCTGTGAAAATGCATTATTAAAAAAAAACACACAAAATAATATCTGGAAAAACTTTTTAATCATAAAAATATAACGAGAAAATTAAAATTTTGGTATGCCAAGGAAATGTTGAGAATAAGGAATTCTGTATCTTAATGATAAAACCATAAACATAAAAGCATCTTTATCGCGGGGGTTGCCTCTTTCCTGATTTGGACGTGTTGACCAAACTATTTCAGGATGATTGTTAGGGGGGTTGGAAAAATAAGCCGCCATATCCCCTTTTGCTGAAGCCACCAATTCAGGAACCGCATATGTAGTACTGCAATCATCGATATAATCGGTAGGAGCATATTGTAAAGTATACTCAATACCTATAAGCCATTTCGGTGAAAGAAGGTATCTGAAGCCCATACCGATAGGAATTGCCGGTTGCACTCTGTGATACTTTTTTCTTGTAGCGTACAAGGTCTGCCCTTCAGTGCATAATGGTTGCAATGCATGCCACTTGCCGTCAGTGTATTTTGCTTTAGGATTAAAGTAAAAAACACCGAACCCTGCGAAAAAATAAGTATAAACCTGAATATTGCTCATTCCCCTTACGCCTCTCAGATTGTATATGTGTCCGGGTCTTTCCCTTCCAATAGAATACATTATTTTCCCGGTAAGTTCATATACAGGCGACCTGAAATGAAGGTTTCTGTTATTCCTGAATAATTCTTTAGTGTAATTGTCGTCCCCGCCAAGTCGCGCATAATATAAATCGGTTTGAACATGAACTTTTTTTGATAATTTATATAAATATCCCAAATTGGTGACAAACCTTATTGCCGGCACGTCAAAATCCCTGAAGCCGTGTGTACCTATTCTGTTTGCACCTCCGAGGTCGCCAAGAAAGTTCGTTGCTCCGCCTCCGAAAATCAATTCAGCGCGGTTTCTTTTCCATACCTGTGAAGAAACAATTAAAGGAATTGTAATAATAAAAAGTACAAAAAAATATCTTCTCATAATTTCATTGTGAAGATTACAAAAACAAAAATACTTATTTTATTGTGCAAAATTAACAAATCTATTCAAGAAATCTTTTAAAAATTCTTAATTTTAATACCATATATATAAAAAAACCGTCGAATTATATATTCCGACGGTTTTTTTGTGCGACATATTAATTATGCATAAGCCATTTTTCGTGACTTAGTTTTTGTTTTTACGCTTTTTTTTTGAAGTTTGTTTTTTTTAGCTCTGATTGCTGATTGTGCGGCAGCTAATCTTGCTATTGGAACACGGAACGGAGAACAACTCACATAAGTCAACCCTGTTTTGAAACAAAATTCAACAGATGCAGGATCACCGCCTTGTTCACCGCAAATACCAACTTTCAGGTCCTTGCGTGTGGCACGTCCTTTTGTTACAGCCATTTCAATCAGCTGTCCAACGCCAGTCTGGTCAATTGTCTGGAATGGGTCAGCAGCCAAAATCTTTTGATCAAGATATTCGTTCATGAATCCGCCAATGTCATCGCGGCTGAAGCCAAACGACATTTGAGTAAGGTCATTTGTTCCGAACGAGAAGAACTGGGCGGTTTTTGCCATACGGTCTGCCAACAGACAGGCGCGAGGAATTTCAATCATTGTTCCGTATAAATAACTTATGGATTTTATGTTGAATTTTTTACAAACTTCTGCATACACTCTGTCTGCAATCTTCTTTGTAAAATCCAGCTCGGCAACTTCGCAAGTTACGGGAACCATAATTTCGGGGCGAGGTTTCTTTCCTTCTTTAATTAATTCAACAGCTGCTTCGAAAATAGCGCGAATCTGCATTGCAGAAACTTCAGGATAAGTAACACCTAAGCGAACTCCGCGATGTCCCATCATCGGATTTGATTCATGCAATGCTTCACCTCGTTTTGCAACTGCTTCGGCAGAAATATTTAATGACCTTGCCAACTCGGCTTGCTTTTCGGGATTTTGAGGAACAAACTCATGCAACGGCGGATCAAGCAACCTGAATGTTACAGGCAAAGTATCCATTGCCAGCAATGTGGCTTTTATGTCTTTTTTAACATAAACAAATAATTCGTCAAGGGCTTTTACTCTTTCTTCCAAGCCATCACTAAGAATCATTTTACGCAATGCTTCCAATGGTTTTTCAGAACCTTCGCCATAGAACATGTGTTCTGTACGGAATAAACCGATTCCTTCGGCACCATAATCACGGGCTATTTTTGCATCAGCCGGAGAATCGGCATTTGTACGAACTCCCATTGTACGATGTTTATCAACTATGTTCATGAAAGTTTTAAAACGTGGATTTTCAGTAGCATCCATTAACTTTAATGCTGTCTGATAAACGTTACCTCTTGTTCCGTTTAATGTAACCACATCACCTTCTTTAAGGACTATGTCTGAACCTTCTACTTTTGCGGTTTTATAAGCCGCATCAACATGAAGTTTTCCTGCGCCAACGATGCAGCACTTACCCCAACCGCGGGCAACAAGCGCAGCGTGAGATGTCATACCTCCACGGGCAGTAAGAATACCCACAGCAGCACGCAT
>JAQUPB010000063.1:8906-14419 GCA_029004185.1 Bacteroidales bacterium
GCATACCTTCAACATCTTCAGGATTTGTTTCTTCACGGAGCAGGATAACTTTTTCGCCTCTTCTTTCCCATGCAACTGCATCTTCAGCAGTAAAAACCAGCTTTCCGACAGCAGCACCGGGACCTGCAGGTAAACCTTTTACAAGAACAGATACTTTCATTTCTTCTGCGGGGTCACAAATAGGATGCAATAATTCATCGAGCTGAGCAGGGTCAACACGCATTACCACAGTTTCTTCGTTAATAAGTTTTTCTTTCAACATATCCATCGCCATGTTCAATCCGGCAGTACCGGTACGTTTGCCGACACGACACTGCAGCATATATAATTTCTTTTCCTGAATTGTAAACTCAATGTCAAGCATATCCTTGTAATTTTTTTCAAGAATTGCGCGGACTTTGCAAAGTTCTTTATATGTATCAGGCATTGATTCCTGCATACTCTTTAAATGCCGGTTCTGGTCATTTTTTGTATCGTTGTTAAGAGGGTTTGGTGTGCGGATACCTGCAACAACATCTTCTCCCTGAGCGTTAATCAGCCATTCTCCATAAAACAAGTTTTCGCCGGTTGCAGGATTACGGGTGAAAGCAACACCTGTTGCCGATGTATCGCCCATATTTCCAAAAACCATTGCCTGCACGTTAACTGCAGTACCCCAATCATCAGGAATACCTTCAATTCTTCTGTAAGAAACAGCCTTTTTGCCATTCCAGCTTTTGAAAACCGCTTTAATGCCTCCTATTAATTGTTCTTTTGCGTTATCAGGAAATTCTTTTCCCAATTCACTTTTCACTTTTTTCTTGAATTCTTCTGCTAATATTTTTAAATCATCAGCTGTTAACTGAGTGTCTTCTTTTACATTCTTTGTCTTTTTGTATTCGTTAAGCATATCATCTAATTTCTTACGAATATCTTTGTCAAGCCCTTCCGCCTTATCCATTACAACATCGGCATACATCATTATCAAACGCCTGTATGAATCCCACACAAAGCGAGGATTGTTTGTTTTTTTAATTAATGCAGGAATAGTTGCTGTACTAAGGCCAACATTAAGAACTGTATCCATCATACCCGGCATTGATGCTCTGGCTCCGGAACGACAAGACAATAATAATGGATTATTTGCGTCCCCATATTTCATTCCCATTGCAGTTTCAACTTTTTTCATTCCGGCCATTACTTCACCTTCCAATGATTTTGGAAGCGAACATTTATTGGCATAATAATCGGTACAACATTCTGTTGTGATTGATAAACCCGCAGGCACAGGAAGTCCTAAATTTACCATTTCAGCAAGGTTAGCACCTTTACCGCCAAGCAGATTTTTCATCTCTGCTTTACCTTCGGCTTTCTTTCCACCAAAGTAATATACATATTTTTTTGCCATATTAAAAAGTGTTTTAAATTGTTTGTTTTAACTTTATGTTATTGTAGCAAATTAAAATAAAAAATTCATTAATTACAAAATTTATTACAATTATATAATGTTTTATTTTTTGTAATATAATTTTTATTAATTTTAAAACCGAAAAGCTTTAATAAAATAACCTTTGAATTATGGCAAGAAAACCGAGTAATACGGCAAGTATTTATGAGTCGATACTAAAAAAAGATGACTTAAAGCAATCAGTGTTTGACAATACCAAGAATACTTTCAATGAATTCAGAGACCTTGTAAAATCGATAGTTGACAATTACCAAAAAAAAATGGCAAAAAGCTCCCGGAAGGAACTTTTAATGTTCAGAGATAAAGGAGAATTTCAGTTTGAACTTGAGTTTGCAAGTGATATTCTGGTTTTCGTCCTGCACAGCAATGTTTTTGAATTCGACAGAAATCACGAAGTAAGAAAAACAAAATATATTCAGGATGATAACGCCCGCTCGTACTGCGGAGTAATTCTCGTTTACAATTTCCTTTCCGATTCGTTCAAATACGGAAGAATAAACGACGTGGGATACCTTGTTGCCAGAATATTTATCAACAAAGAACTGCATTATTTCATTGAAGGAAAAAGGGAAATAGGAATGCTGTACAGTAATTTCGAAAATTCAGTAATTGATAAAAATACTGTCATTTCAATTGTTGAATCGGCAATGATGTATTGCCTTAACTTTGATTTACTAACTCCTCCATTCGATAACATAAAAGAAGTAACCGTTTCAGAAGTAATGGAAAACCTCGAACACATGAGGATAAAAACAGGAAAACGTCTCGGGTTCAGATTCCAGGCAGATAAAAGATAGCACGGGTTTTCAGTTTTCAGTTTTCAGTTTTCAGTTCTCAGTTCTCAGTTCTCAGTTCTCAGTCCGAGTAATTTCAGAAAGGCATGTCAGAACGCAAAGTCGAATGCAGATTTTCGCATAACGGTAAATAATTAAAAGAAGTTTATTTTTTTTACTAATGACTAATGACCATTGACTAATGACTTTAAACATTAAACTCCTTGAGTTATCTTTCTTAATTCTCATTTTTTTAAATTCAAAAAAAGTTCTATCTTTGCACACTTTTAAAATAAAGGGCCCGTTCGTATAGGGGTTAGTACGCCAGGTTTTTCACCCAAAGGGTGATCACCCGTAGGGTGACATCCTGGTAACAGGTTCTTTAAATATAGTTAAATGTTTTTTGTATATATAATTCAGAGTGAAATTGATAATTCAACTTATATTGGTTACACTGAAAATATAGAAAAAAGGCTCCGTGAACATAATCAGGGGAAGACAAAATCTATAAAACACAAAATACCGTATAAGCTGGTTTATTTTGAACAATACGAAAGTAAAACTGAAGCGAGAAAGAGAGAATATAAATTGAAGAATAATAGTTGGGAAAAAGAAAATCTTTTTAAAAATATTTTCCCAAAAGAATAATAAAGAGGCCCGTTCGTATAGGGGTTAGTACGCCAGGTTTTCATCCTGGTAACAGGGGTTCGAATCCCCTACGGGCTACCAGATACATATTCAAATCGCTACAAATAGTCACCTTATAGCGATTTTGTGTTTCAGGGGCATTATTAGTTGTTATTTTATTATATCAATAAATAAGCGCAAGTTCAAATATATAAAGCTAAAAAATTTAATACTACTATAAAACAAAACATTTTCTTACATACGCCTGCCTTAGTTCTGTTATACGCATTAGATTTTGTCTAATCTCACATTTTGCGATTACAGTTTTTATAATAAGTAAATTAATATTACTGTGCGCTCAATGCTACACAAATCAGCGTTACTAAAATTGATATGGTTAGAGTTTTTTTATGTTTCTGTTTTTATAAATTCAATTTAATACCCATTGATAGGTCAATTCTCGAAATACTTTCAAGCTCATTATTTTTTAATTTTATTGTCTGCACTGAACTTCCGTTATTCGTTTTGTATTCATTCAATGTTCCCATTACATAAGAGAAACCAAGTCCAAATGCAAGATTTCTGTCAAGCATAAAGTCAACTCCAAAGTCATAAATCATACCTACTGTGCCTGATATCAAAGTATATCTGTCTACAACAACTACATCGTTTTTATAGTAAAGATATCCCATTGAATAATTTGATGTAAAAGCCACCATTTTATTTTTCGAGTAAAATCTCACATATAATGAAGGACCGAAATACTGAACAGTAATATCATTTTTTAAAATACCCGTTCTTATCGCACCTGTTATAGTATCCTTAACATAAATGTTACTCATTATATTGGATGTTCTAAAATTAGCGTATTTTATTCCCAACCCAATTGCTTCAGAAATAAAATAACCTGCCTCTCCGCCAAAGTGATAGCCCGACTTAAGTTCCTTATAATATTGCCTGAAATCATCAGGTATGTCACTGCTTAATGTACCGGTCATATAACTCCAACCGCCATAAGCAGAAATTTTTACTTTCTTATATTTTAATTTGTTTTTTAATTTTTCTGCCGGAACTTCGGAGCGTGAATAAAAATCTTTTTTATAAAACTTTACCTGCGAAAGAGGCAAAAGTGTATTTCTTATTTCGTTTTCGTATTTAAAAGTAAAGTATATGTAATCGCTTTTAATTTTAGTTATCTTGCAATTTAATGAATCTCCTTTGTCTGTTACTATCAAATCCTGCGTTTTGGCTGTTTTAAAGCCAATAACAAATATTATAAAAACAAAAAGTAATATTCTCATGCCTGATTTATTTTATAGAGTTATATTCTGTTTTTCCCTGCTTTGCATCAATAAGCTGCAATTTTGGGCGGCCAACCATTATTCCCATAACCACACTACATTTCAAATAATACTCCCTGCCAAATTCAACATCTATGGGAACTTCTTCTTTTGACTCGGTTTTTGCCCAAATAGTATTTAATCCTTTTTTATAGATTTTTATTTCTTTTTTTGTTTTATTGGTAACCCTGCATAAAAGCGAATCTCCAATATATAAGTCATAACCAACCAAAGCATCGGTTCCGCCATGCCTGAAAACAAAAAGTTTTGCATAATTCCATGTACTATCAAATACTGGTTTTTCTTTTTCCTGTATTGTTTTGAGTTCTTCAGTATTATCAATTCTTAAAATTTTTGCTGTAATTCTATGGCAATTACTTCCCATAGCTTTTGGCTGCTTATGCTCAATAATTTTAATTGCATTTCCGCCTGCTTTTCTGTCTTCTGTTTTTGCTTCTTCAATTACCTTTTCCCAGCCGCAATTAGCAGAAAATCCAGAATCCCCTACTTTTACTGTTCCTATTTCAATTGCAGAAGGCGGTGCTGCTTCAGACAATCCTATTACAATCACTTCTTTTGTATAATCCAGTGCAGGATATGTTTTACTTATATTGGTTGTTACTTTTGGTGAACAAGCAATAATTGAAAATATAACCAATACGAATATTAACCTTCTCATATTATACTTTTAGCTTCATTTATTATTTCATTTTTATTTTTTCTACACTCGGATTAAGCTTCGCTAAATCCGAGTGATCCACAATGTTTTTAAAAAATTATTCCAACAATAATGTAGTAATTTTATAAACTAGTTGAAGCTAAGTGTTAAGCATATTAATTAACTTTTAAAAATTTCGCAACTTCAGTTCCATTCTTATTCGCAACTTTAACAAAATATACTCCGCTAGAAAATTTGCAAATGTTAATAACAACACGATTAGCTATTACTCTTTCTGCATACATTTTTTCACCTAACGAATTATAAATCTCTATTTCGTTTTCAGCTATTTCCTGTGGAATTTCAACCGTTATATTACTATTTGATGGATTAGGAGTCACATTTAAACTTGTTGAAATAAAAACAAATGCATTTGCAATGTTAGAGCAACCATATTTATCTGTACCTGTAACAAAATAATTTGTGGATGCAGTTGGTGAAACTATAATGCAGTTGCCTGTTTGATTAGTGCTCCAAGTGTATACATCCCCACCACTTGCGCAAATTGAAGCAGATTGACCTAAAGTGGCTTTCCCTCCTGATGCTGTAATTGTCGGTGGCGGAAACACATATAAAACAATTGTATCTTCACTTGAGCAACCGTCATA
>JAQUPB010000064.1 GCA_029004185.1 Bacteroidales bacterium
ACCTTCCCAATCCGATTATTTCCAGTCAACAAAAGGCGGCGGTCACGGTGATTACAGGCTCATAGTATTGGCGCCTGCTTCGGTTCAGGAAATGTACGATTTCGTTAAAACGTGCTTTGACCTTGCCTTTAAATATAGAAATCCTTCAATGATATTATCGGATGGCGCAATAGGGCAGATGATGGAAAAGGTGGAAATATCAGAACAGATTCCCCGCCGCTCACAGGAAGAAATAATAAAAACATGCCCGTGGGCTACAACCGGAAAAACCCCAGATAGGGAAAGAAACATAATTACTTCGTTAGACCTTGATCCTGCTAATCAGGAAAAGAGGGTGTGGAGGTTAAGAGACAAATATAAAAAGATGCAGGAAGATGAAGTGCGGTTTGAAAAAATAAAATGCGATGATGCTGAATATCTGCTGGTGGCATATGGCTCCAGCGCAAGAATATGCCAGAAAACAATAGAAATTGCAAGAAAAAAAGGAATAAAAGTTGGCTTGTTACGACCAATTACTCTTTTCCCATTTCCTTCAAAACAAATTGATGAAATGACAAAACAGGTAAAAGGTATTCTTTCAGTTGAAATGAGCCTGGGGCAAATGGTTGAAGACGTTAAGCTTGCAGTAAACGGAAAAGTTAAAGTTGAACATTTCGGACGATGCGGAGGAATTATTCCAACACCCGAAGAAATTCTCGAAGCATTGCAAAAACAAATTATAGGAGGTTAAAAAAATGGCAGAATTAGATATAATAAAAGAAGAAAATCTTGTTTATAAAAGAACAAAACTTCTTACAAAAAAACAATTGAGTTATTGTCCGGGATGCGGGCATGGTACGGTTCACCGAATGTTGATGGAAGTTATTGATGAACTGGGATTGCAGTCCGAAACCATTGGAATAGCGCCGGTTGGATGTTCGGTATTGGCATATGAATTTTTAGATATTGATATGCAGCAGGCAGCACACGGAAGAGCAACAGCATTAGCTACTGCAATAAAAAGATTGATGCCCGAAAAATATGTTTTTACTTATCAAGGCGACGGTGATCTGGCAGCAATAGGAACTTGCGAAACCATTCATACATGCAACAGGGGCGAAAACATTCTTATCATTTTCATAAATAACGGAATATATGGAATGACTGGGGGGCAAATGGCTCCTACAACTTTACCCGGAATGAAAACTTCAACAAGCCCATACGGCAGAGATGTAAAAATGATGGGAAACCCAATTAAAATGACCGAAATCGTTGCGCAATTGCCTGGAACTTGTTACGTTACAAGGCAAACTGTTCACACTCCCGCAAACGTAAGGAAAACAAAAAGAGCAATATTAAAAGCGTTTGAATATCAAAAACAAAAAAAAGGAACATGCCTGATTGAAGTTGTTTCAAATTGCAATTCGGGCTGGAAAATGACACCGGTTCAGGCAAACAAATGGCTCGAGGAAAACATGCTGCCATTCTATCCGCTTGGTGACTTAAAAGTTCCAAAAGAATAATTTATTTAATAAAGTTTTAAAATTATAAACAGTAAATTTTCAGTAAAGCTATGACAGAAGAAATAATAATAGCCGGTTTTGGCGGACAAGGTGTCCTCTCAATGGGCAAAATACTTGCGTATTCAGGTATAATGCAAAACAAGGAAGTAAGCTGGATGCCTTCGTATGGTCCTGAAATGCGCGGCGGCACTGCTAATGTTACAGTCATCATCAGCGATGAAAAAATAAGTTCACCCATACTGAACTCTTATGATACTGCCATTATTCTTAACCAGCAGTCGATGGATAAGTTTGAGCAAAAAGTGAAACCTGGCGGATTTCTGATATATGACGGCAACGGAATTACACGCCATCCGGAAAGAAAAGATGTAAACATATATCGCATTGATGCTAACGACGAAGCAGCAAAACAAGGTCTTTCCAAGGTATTCAACATGATCGTACTCGGCGGATTTCTGAAAATAAAACCCGTGGTTTCATCCGAATTTATTCAAAAAGGACTGGAAAAATCACTTCCCGCACGTCACCATAATTTAATTCCCGATAACATGAAGGCAGTGCAGATCGGAAAGGAAATTGTGAAATCCATTCAAATTCTAAAATAGTTTAAAGTCTAAAGTTTAAGGTTTAAAGTTCAGAGTTCGGCGTTATGCGTTCTGAGTTTAATAGCTAATAATGAACCGCTATCATTATTATTAATTTGTTTTTTATTTATGTTCGATTGATAATAAAACTTATTTATAATAAATTATTTTTTTCTGAATATTGGATTTGATATTGTTCGACCCAAGCCGGGGTCGTATGTTGGTAGAATATATCAACGCTACCAACATGTGACCCCTAAGGGGTCAAACATTAATAATTCAAATTGAATTAGGCATATTTGAAATTTGATATTTTTGATGGCGATTCTTATAAATTGTTGGATTGTTGATTTTTTATACGGCATTTCATTATTCATTACTCTGCGAACTTTGCATTAGGCTTTGCGTTCTTTGCGTGAACCTTTTAATTCTAAAATCGTAAATCGTAATTCTGAAATTAGTTTTATTTTATATATTTATTTTTTAGTACTTTAGTTTTTTCTAAAACATATTTAAAATGAAAAAAGTCTTATTATCAATTTTATTTCCTCTGGCAATAAATTCTTTTGCCCAGCAGAACGATTCGGTTGCCGTAAGCAAAATATATTCCGAAGCGCTTTCGAGTGATGTTGCAATGAATAATCTTAAATATTTATGTAAAAACATAGGCAACAGAATTTGCGGTTCACCGCAATTGCAAACAGCAATAGAATGGTCGGCAAAAACATTAAAAAACCTGGGCGCCGATACTGTGTATTTGCAGGAGGTTATGGTGCATCATTGGGTACATGACAGTAAAAAAGATGAAGCAAAAATAATTTCAAAAATATGCGGAAAAACTTCTGTGAACATTATTGCTTTGGGTGAATCAATAGGAACGGGAAAGAAAGGAATGACATCGGAAGTTGTTGAAGTAAAAAGTTTTGATGAGTTGAAGCAACTTGGAAAAAAAGGAGTAGAAGGAAAAATAGTTTTCTATAACCGCCCAATGAATCGTGCACCATTCGACCCTTTCGATAACTACGGCGACTTGATAAGATATCGTGTTAACGGAGCAATTGAAGCTGCAAGACTCGGTGCAGTGGCAATAATACTGCGCTCGATTTCTTTTCAGAATAGCATTTATCCTCATACCGGAATTATGCGATACAGGGACACTGTTGTGAAAATTCCTGCAATTGCAATATGTACAAGAGATGCCGATATTTTGAGTAAAGAATTAAAGGAAGAACCAAATTTAAAATTTTATTTTAAAACCATTTGCGAACAATTGCCCGAAGTAAAATCATATAATGTCATCGGTGAAATAAGAGGAAGTGAAAATCCGAATAACATAATTTGTGTTGGCGGGCATATTGATTCGTGGGATACAGGAGAAGGAGCAAACGATGATGGGATAGGATGCATTCAATCAATGGAGGCAATTAGAATTTTTAAAATACTTGGCATAAAACCAAAAAATACAATAAGAGCTGTAATGTTTTTGGATGAAGAAATTTCTCAGCGCGGAGGAAAAAAATATGCGGAAATTGCAAAACAAAAAAATGAAAAACATGTTGTTGCCATTGAAAGTGATGAAGGAGCGGCTCTCCCGATAGGCTTTTCCATAAATGCAACTCAGGAAAAATATGACAGGATAAATCAACTTTGCGGAAAGTTTTTTAAAGATTATGAATTGTTTAAAATTTATAAATCAAAAGGAGGCGGTGTTGACATTCGTCCTTTAGCGGAACAGGGTTCGGTTTTATTTGGGTTGCAGGTAAACTCCCAGAAATATTTCGATTATCAGCATGCAGGTTCCGATGTGTTCGAAAGCATTAATTTAAGGGAACTCCAACTCGGAAGTGCGGCAATGACTTCAGTAATTTACCTCATCGACTTATACGGCTTGTAGCTTGAAGCTTGAAGCTTGAAGCTTGAAACTTGAAGTTGGAAGTATTTTTTTTATTCGATTGTTCGTATGTTCGAATATTCGTATGTTCGATTGTTCAAGAATTCTTTAGCCGATTGCTTCTTTCAATTCCGAAATATATTCAACCGGATCCGGTGAACTGAAAATGGAATTTCCCGCAACAAGTATGTCTGCGCCTGCATCGGCAAGTTTTTTGGCATTTGATAAATCTACTCCGCCGTCAACTTCTATCAGCGCATTTGAACTTTTGGAAGATATTAAACATTTAAGTTCTTTGATTTTGTCATAAGTTCTTTCAATGAAGCGTTGACCGCCGAAGCCGGGATGAACTGACATCAGCATGAAAACGTCAACATCCGGAATGAATTTTTCGAAAGCGATAACAGAAGTTTCGGGGCTTATGACTACGCCTGCTTTCAGTCCGAATGATTTTATTTCGCGTATGTTTTCCTGAGTGTCATTGCGGGCTTCGAAATGAACTGTTATCAGTGAAGCGCCGGCATCTTTAAATGATTTAAGATATTTATGCGGGTCGTTTATCATTAGGTGAACATCAAGAGGCTTTTTTGAAATCCCGGAAATTCTCTTCGTGATTTGCATTCCAAATGAAAAGTTTGGTACAAATACTCCGTCCATAACGTCAATATGAATCCAATCGGCTTCGCTTTTATTAAGCATTTCAATATCTTTCCCCAGTTCAAGGAAATTTGCTGCAAGTATTGATACAGATATCATTTTTTTCATAAGCTGAAGTTTTGGAAAAATTTATGACTTATGACAAAATTAAAAAAATAAATATAGTATAAAAGAAATTCTTGAAAAAAGTTTTTAGGCAAGGCAAAAGGCACAAGAAAAAGGTATAATAGTAATATCTGACTCCTGTCTTCCAACTCCTGCTTTAGTTACTTCGATATTCGTTATTCGACATTCATTATTCATTATTTTTTTTAATATCGAACATCGAACACTGAATATCGAATTTCGAGGTTTTGCAGATGACTTCCTTTTTTCGCATCCCTACCAACAAACAAAAAACCCCTTTTCTGTTAAAAAAGGGGCTGGCAAAAAAGCTGTTTTGTGTTATCCTAAATATGATTTCAGCATTTTACTTCGTGAAGTATGCTTTAATCGTCTTATTGCTTTTTCCTTGATCTGGCGCACTCTTTCGCGTGTGAGGTCGAATTTTTCGCCTATTTCTTCAAGTGTTAAAGGATGCATTCCGTTTAGTCCGAAATAATACCTTATAACATCTGCCTCTCTTGAAGTGAGCGTTGAAATAGCTCTTTCTATTTCCTTTCGCAGCGATTCTTTTATCAATTCATTTTCCGGTGTTTGTGAATCTTCATTCCTTAAAACATCATACATTGTTGATTCTTCACCCGAAATAAGAGGCGCATCCATTGAAACATGTCGTCCTGAATTTCGCATTGATTCCTTAACTTCATTTTCCGGCAAATCAACTATTGATGCAATTTCATTGAATGATGGTTCTCTTTCAAACGATTGTTCCAATTGAGAATATGCTTTGTTAATTTTATTTATTGAGCCTATTTTATTTAGAGGAAGCCTTACTATTCTTGATTGTTCTGCCAATGCCTGAAGTATAGATTGTCGAATCCACCATACAGCATAGGAAATAAATTTAAATCCTCTTGTTTCGTCAAATCTTTGTGCTGCTTTAATCAAGCCGAGATTTCCTTCATTAATGAGGTCGGGTAAGCTTAACCCCTGATTCTGATACTGTTTTGAAACCGAAACAACAAAACGCAGGTTTGCTTTTGTAAGCTTTTCGAGAGCTGTTTTATCCCCCTGGCGTATTTTCTGGGCTAATGCTACTTCTTCTTCAGCAGTAATCAGCTCAACTCTGCCAATTTCCTGCAAATACTTATCAAGAGAAGCAGTTTCCCTGTTTGTTACCTGTTTTGTTATTTTAAGTTGTCTCATTCTTTAAAACCTTATTAATTCAGCTGTTTAACGTAATCAAAAGCCTTAAAGTTGCAAAAAGCAAAAATTAATTCTTTTAAACTTCTTATTCCTTTGAATTAGCTGCTGATAGTATAATAAAAGACAAAGAATTATATGTGAAAGTTGCAGGAATATCAGATTATTTGTCTTTTTCGGGTCTTGGCAATAGTGCTTTTTTGGAAAGTTTCATCTTTCCGGTCTTTTTGTCAATATCCAAAAGTTTCACTGTGATTTTATCGCCGGTTTTAAGAACGTCTTCAACTTTTTCAATTCTTCTCCATGCAAGTTCCGAAATGTGCAAAAGTCCTTCTTTGCCCGGTAATATTTCTATAAAAGCTCCGAATGCCTGAATGTTCTTAACGGTGCCTTCATAAACTTCACCAATCTCAGGAGCTGTTGTTATTGCTTTGATTTTTGCAATTGCTTTGTCAACAGATTCCTTATCGGCTGAAACAATATCTATTACTCCTGTATCGCCTACTTCTTCAATTACTATTGTTGTTCCTGTTTCCCTTTGCATTTCCTGAATCACTTTTCCTCCTGGTCCAATCACTGCTCCAATGAATTCTTTTGGAATTATCATTTTTACAATTCTCGGAACATGTGGTTTGTAGTCCTCTCTGGGTTCCTGTATTGTTTTCAGGATTTCATCGAGAATATGTAATCTGCCTTTTTTTGCCTGTTCCAAAGCCTGTTCAAGGATTTCAAAAGACAAGCCGTCAACTTTTATGTCCATCTGGCATGCGGTAATTCCATCTCTTGTGCCTGTTACTTTAAAATCCATATCTCCGAGATGGTCTTCATCACCGAGTATGTCCGAAAGTACTGCATAATCTCCTTTGTCGTTGGTAATTAAACCCATTGCTATTCCTGAAACCGGTTTTTTTATTTTTACGCCTGCATCCATTAATGCCATTGTGCCTGCGCAAACAGTTGCCATTGATGATGAGCCGTTGGACTCAAGAATATCGGAAACTACTCTTACGGTATATGGATTTATTTCATTTGAAGGAAGCATGTTTTTTAATGCCCTGTGGGCAAGATTTCCATGTCCTATTTCCCTGCGGCTGGTTCCTCTGCTCGGCTTTATTTCGCCTGTCGAGAATGGTGGAAAATTATAATGTAAAATGAAAGTTGATTTTCCTTCAATAAAAGCTCCGTCAATTATCTGTTCGTCAAGTTTGGAGCCTAAAGTCACCGTTGTTAATGACTGGGTTTCACCTCTTGTGAATATGGCTGAACCGTGTGCAGAAGGCAGGTAATCGGCTTCACACCAAATGGGTCGTATTTCATCCATTTTTCTTCCGTCAAGACGCTTTTTTTCTTTGAGCATCATTTCCCTTACTGCTTCCCGTTCTATCTCGTGATAATATCTTTTTACTAATGGTTCTTTTTCTTCTCTTTCTTCTTCGGGAATGGAATTTATAAATTCATCAACAATTGCGCTGAATGCCTCACTTCTCTCATGTTTGGATGGATTTCCTGATTTGGCGATTTTATATGCCTTATCATATAGTTCTGAGTGAATTCGTTTTTTGAGATCATCATCATTTTTTTCATGACAATATTCTCTTTTGGTTTTTGCTTTTGCAACTTCTCCGGCAAGTTCAAGTTGTGCCTTGCACTGAATCTTAATTGCTTCATGCGCGAATTTCACTGCTTCAAGCATGTCTTTTTCGGATGCTTCTTTTAATTCGCCTTCAACCATAACAATATTATCAATGGTTGCAGCTACAATAATATCTATGTCACTTGACGGTATGTCTGATATATTCGGATTTACAACAAATTTGCCGTCAATTCTGCATACTCTTACTTCCGATATCGGTCCTTTAAAAGGAATGTCCGATACGGCAAGTGCTGAAGATGCTGCCAGGCAAGCCAATGCATCGGGCATTATGTTTTTATCGGCAGAAATTAATGATATTAATACCTGTGTGTCGGCATGGTAATCATCGGGAAAGAGTGGACGCAGAGCCCTGTCAACTAAACGGCTTATAAGTATTTCATATTCCGAAAGTCGTGCTTCTCTTTTAAAAAAGCCGCCGGGAAACCTGCCTGATGAAGCATATTTTTCCTGGTACTCAACTGTCAGGGGCATGAAATCGGCATTCTCTTTGCCTTCCTGCGCTGAAACTACTGTTGCCAGCAACATTGTGTCGCCGCATTTTATTACTACTGAACCATCTGCCTGCTTTGCAAGTTTTCCGGTTTCAATCGAGACAGTTCTTCCATCCCCTAAATCAAAGGATTTAATAATGTGTTGTTTGGTCATAAATAAAATGTATTATTGAAAACACTTAAACAAGAGAGATAAGATAATACCTGAAACCCTTTATTAATAGGTTTTTCCTGTTCTTTATTTTCGTAAGTTAAGTTTTTTAATGATTTCCCTGTAGCGTTTGATGTCTTTTTTTCTGAGGTAGTCAAGTATGCTTCTTCTTTTACCAACAAGTTTTAACAGTGCTCTTTGTGTTACAATATCTTTCGCGTTTACTTGAAGATGTTGTGTTAGGAAGTTGATTCTTTCAGTAAATAAAGCAATTTGCCCTTCTGATGAACCTGTATCATATTCTGATTTTCCAAATTCCGTATAAATTTTCTTTTTTTCTTCTGTCGTCAAATGCATATTTCAATATTATTATAATTAAAGGGCTGCAAATATACATATTTCTTTTCAATATTCAAAGTTTTTGAAAAATTTATTATTCGGACACTATGTTTGTGAAGTTTAAATTAGCCACAGATTATTCGCCAATTAATTTTATTAAAAAGGAGCTCATGAAATCGCTTCGCTAAGTTCACAGATTAAAAATTGCTCTTTTTGTAATCTGTGAATCTGTGGCATGTTTTTTTGTTTTTGGATTTTTTGTAATTTCGAAAAGTTTTTTACAATAAAAAATATTTCCGGGTTTTACTTTTATAAACTCTGTTCAATTAATCATGAAACTTCTTTTAAAAACAACAGCCATATTATTACTTTTATTTATTTGCATGATAAAACAGATAAGAGCACAAACAGAATACATCTCTGTTATGGGTAATCAGCAAGTAGACACCGGTACTGCATTTATGCAGGGATTTGTGCATGGCGATCCCAATATGAATATTCCTTTAGCGCAAAAACTTGAGCCTGCATTTTGGGAACTTGGATGGAATCTGGCATTTTATTATGATTTTATTAAATCCAATTTCAACTCAAAGATTACAATAAACATTTCCGGTACCTACATGGAAAAAATGTTAATTAGTAACCCCCAGCAGGCAAAACCATGGCTTAATAACTGGGCACAATGGGATGCAGTTGTTGATTCCCTTATAAAAATATCTGTAAACTATAATAGGCCTGTTGATTACTGGTGTCTTTTTGGCGAACCCGACAATGATTTTAAGGGTACCAATGCTCAGTTTATTGAAATGCATCGCAGGACAGACAGCATTCTCAAAGCCAACGACCCCGATGCAAAACTGGAAGGCCCGGATTTTGTGTCGTTTGGCATAGGTAAACTTCTCTGGTTTATCGATTCATTAAATGATGTTAATGTTCATCTTGCAGGAATCTCCTGGCATGAGTTTGGTAATTACCCCGAAGACGTTTATCTGCATGTGAAGCAGTTGAGGGATTCCCTTGCTGTTCGCCCACAGGTAGGAAATCCAGAAATATTTATTCCTGAATTTGCCGACCCCTCAAATCGCTTAATTCCCGGGTGGAATGTTAGGATGGATTTATTATTTTGAAAAGTCAAAATTAAATTGGTCATCGCGTGCCTGCTTTGATGAATTTGATGGAATCCAAACCTGGGATGACTGCTGGGAGGGATTAAGCGGAATGTTTATGCGTGACGGCAATACGCCTCAACCGCTATATTGGCTTTGCCGGGCTTATGCCGCATTAAATAAACCCGGGCGTCTTGTAACTTATCAAGCCCAACCACGAACTGTCGCGCTGGCAAGTAAAAACGATGCCAATCATGAAATGAAAATTATTGTGGGCAGATATTATTCCACACAAATGGGAACACAAAATCCTCCTTCAGATGTTGAGGTTAAAATTAAAAATTACCCTTATGGCAACAACAGCACACAAACAATGGTAATTCAGAAAATCCCCGCTCAAACCGTTAATTATTCTATCCCGTTAAATAGTCCGGTGAATGTTTTTACAGGAACATTAACTTTTAGTGCCGACTCGGCAACCATACATCTCAATTCATTTGCCGATGGTGACGCATACATTGTTTATATTAACCCCGATACCAACAGTGTTCTGTCTTTAAAAAATATTTTCGATAATTCAAGTGATAATAATTTTTTTGTTGAAGTTTATCCGAATCCATCAAATGGAAAAATTATAATCAAAGCTGGTACAAATGCCGAATTAATTGAAATATACAATTTGCTTGGAAAGAAAATTTTTCAAACTTCAATTTCAAAACCACAAACAAAAATTAATTTGGACTTGCCGAACGGAATTTATTTTTATAAGGTAACAGATAACAAACAATTTGTTTCAACCGGAAAACTCATAGTGCAATTACATTGATTATCTCATAAAAGTATTAAGAATTATGCGCATTTGCCATTCCACCCCCACGCTCGGTGAAGTCTTATATGTGTGCAAGTGTGAAAGATGACTTCGTCGAACACAGAATTTCCCTTAGCAGTGAGTGAACTTTTATATGCGTATCAAGAATTTTATTAAGAACCTAAACTTGATTTATATAATTTCTTATAGTATCTTAGTGGTGTTTTTATTTGTTAATTTAAATTAAGGATGAAGACATCACGAATTACCTTATTAATAATTTCTGTCCTTTTATACAATGTTTTAATTTTATTTTTATTTCATAAGCACAGGAATATTCCCGGCATTGAAGCAAACGGAAACCCCTCGGATGTTGAGCAGTTTTACATGATGAAAAAAAATGAACAGGGAATAATACCCGGCGGTGTTGGCTCAGCCATATGGAATGATTATATGAAAAAGAAAGTTCGGGCTCAAAGCAATCTTGCAAATATAACGGAATTAGGTCCCATAAACAGGGGAGGGCGCACCCGTTCAATGATAATTGACATTACGAACCATAACCATTTGTTTGCAGGTGCCGTATCCGGCGGTTTGTGGAAATCAACCGATAAAGGCATTAACTGGCACCCTGTCAATGATTTTTCTCCAACCCTTGCTGTAACTGCTTTGGCTCAGGACCCTCTTAATGCCGATATTATTTATTACGGAACAGGCGAAAGTACAGGAAACAGCGCCGACCTTCCCGGCGATGGAATTTTTAAATCAACCGACCATGGCGCTAACTTTGTTCAGCTTGCATCAACAACTTCAGCAACATTCACCGATGGCATATGGAAAATTGCAGTTCTTAAAAATCAACCCAACACCTTGCTGGTAGGCACTAACAACGGCGGTTTGCAAAAATCCACAAACGGCGGAAGTACATTCACTCAGGTATATGCCAACGGAACAAAAGATGTAACCGATATTGAAATTTTTCCCGATGGTAAAATTCTCATTTGCGTAAAAGCCGATGGAATATATAAATCCACAAGTAACGGAGATGCCGGAACATTCACGCGGCTTTCAAACGGATTGCCTGCCGGAGCAAATACATTGAGAGCCGAGATTGCATATTGCGACAGCTTTCCGGATGTGGTTTATGCACAAATTGAAAACAGCACGCAGGACGGACTCGAAGGCATGTACAAATCCACCGATGGCGGCGAAAACTGGTTCTCAATTATAAGTCCCGAAACTGCCGCAAGTTATTACTTTCCATGGTATGCTTCTATGATATGCGTAAAACCCGACAATCCCAATATCGTTATTTCGGGATGTGTTTACATGACATATTCTAAAAACGGAGGCATTACCGGTTGGAGTGTTGGAAAGCTATCCCAGGCTGATGACCACTTTGCAGTTTTCGACCCCGACAACCTTGATGAATTTTATGTTAATAACGATGCCGGCGTTTTCAGGTATAACATAAATACAATGGGCAGCAGCTATACCGGTTTAAGAAGGACTTATAATGCAACGCAGTTTTATGCCGGTGCATATTTTCCTACAGGTTTGAATTGCATCGGCGGTTGTCAGGATAATTCCACTTTGTTATGCAAAAACGGAGATTCTGTTTTCACCATTCCCGACCCCACAAACGGCGACGGCACATATTGTCAGGTGAATCAGCAGCAACCCGATATTTCTTATCTCGAATGGCAGTATGGACGAATAAGACGTTCTGAAAACACTTTAACGTCACCGAGTTTTTATAAGGTACGCAATGAACTCGATGCCGATGACAACGGCGGCATCGACGACGGCGCATGGTTCAACACTCCTTTTGAAATAAATATGCTTGATGGTTCTCAGTTGTATTATACTACATACAGGCGTTTATGGAGAACAACAAATGGCGGCGACAACTGGGTGCCGGTAACAAATTACATAAATGCATCAGGCGTTACTCCTTTTGCTATAGGCGTTTCGCACGAACTATATCCTACCGTGTATATCGGAGGTTCAGGCGCTTTGTTTTATCGTGTCGATAATGCATATACTGCCGTTGCCGGAAATGAAGTTAACCTTCATTCAAGTCTTCCTTCGCAGATTTCCAGCACATTCATTGCATGCATCACTGTTCATCCTGATAATAGCTCGGTTCTTTATGTTGGACTTAGTCCGTATTCTTTAAATCCGAGAGTGTGGAAAGTTACCAATGCAAAATCCGCAACTCCGGTATGGGAAAACATAAGCGGCGATTTACCAACCAACCTCCCTGTAAACTGGGTGGAAGCCGACCCGCTAAATCCCGATTCATTTCTTGTCATAGGAACTGATTTTGGTTTGTACACAACTACCAATGGCGGTACAAACTGGAACCTCGAAACACAAATTCCTTATGTGGCAATTCAGCAGGTAAGATTGAGATACAGTGACCGCAAGCTTTTTATTTTTACACATGGCAGAGGAATATGGGTTGCTGATTTGATAAATCTTCCTACAAGTATCGGTTCATTAAAAAAATATCTGAGTGCACAAATTCAGATGTATCCAAACCCTGCAAGCAATATTCTTAATGTTAAACTTAATGAAATATTAAAAGAAAAAAACATAATAACCGAAATATACAATTTAAAAGGAGAGCTGATTGAATCAATATCAGCTGGCTACCGCGAACAATATTCAATTGATATTTCAAAGTTTAAAAGCGGAGTTTATTTTCTTAGATTGAAAAATGAAGGTGATTATATCTACAGCGGGAAATTTGTAAAACTCTGACCCCTAAATCCCCTAAAGGGGACTTTTCGCTGCTCTTAAATTGATTTTTATTTAAATTTCAAAATGTAATGAGAAATTGATTTCCTTCGCTCCCTTTAGGGTAAGGGGTAAACGAAGGAAATCAATTTTTGTTGGTTTATTTAAAATTACTCTCAATTTCACAATTTCACAAATCGATTGTCAAAAATTATTAATTTTGCATTGAAAACTTATTGCAATTAAATGTTGTCAAAACGAATTATTCCGTGTCTGGATATTAAAGACGGCACAACTGTGAAGGGAATAAATTTTGAAAACCTTCGCGATGCCGGCGACCCTGTTGAGCTGGGAAAGTATTATGCAGAGCAGGGTGCGGACGAACTGGTTTTTCTTGACATTACCGCAACAGTTGAAAAACGCAAAACATTTGCAGAGCTTGTGAAGCGCATTGCAAAAGAAATAAATATTCCGTTTACAGTTGGCGGAGGAATAAATTCGGTAGAAGATGTAAAAGTATTATTGAATGCAGGTGCCGATAAAATTTCAATAAACACTGCCGCTGTTTTAAATCCTGAACTTATTGATGAACTTTCATTGCAGTTCGGAAGTCAGTGTATTGTTGTGGCAATTGATACAAATAAAATAAATGATGAGTGGTTCGTTTATACCCATGGCGGAAGGAAAGCGACTGAAATAAAAACCATGCAATGGGCAAAGGAAGTTGCCGAAAGAGGAGCAGGTGAAATTCTGCTCACCTCAATGGTGCACGACGGAACAAAAAATGGTTTTGCTCTTGACATAACTTCTGCCGTTTCGGAAATGCTGAATATTCCTGTTATTGCTTCGGGCGGAGCAGGTGCTGTTGAGCATTTTTATGATGTGTTTACG
>JAQUPB010000065.1 GCA_029004185.1 Bacteroidales bacterium
AAACCGTGTACTTTCAAGAGCTGAAACTTTCGGAAGGTTGTATGCGTGTGGTTTTTCTTTTGTTGATGAAAAGGTATTCGGAAACCGCTTGTATTTTGTATTTAAAAAAGTGAAAAAACCATGTTTCGACCAAAATCCATCATACGGACTGGTTTTTAAAATGAAACGCATAGGAAAAAACGGAAAGTTCGTTTACGTTTATAAATTCCGCACAATGTATCCTTATTCTGAGTATTTACAGGATTTCATAAAAAAAAGAAACGGATTTTCAAAAAACGGCAAACTTGCAAATGATATGCGGGTTACTTCATGGGGAAAATTTATGAGAAAATACTGGATTGATGAGTTGCCGCAATTGATAAATGTAGTCAGAGGGGAAATGAGTATTGTAGGTGTGCGACCATTAAGCGAAAGTTTCATGAAAGAATTTCCTGATGACATGAAACTCAAACGACAAAAATATAAACCGGGATGCCTGCCCCCATATGTTGCATTGCTGAAGCAGAACGTAAAAGAATACATCGAATCGGAAAGAATTTATCTTGCAGAAAAAGAAAAAAACCCCTATTTTACTGATATAAAGTATTTCACAAAATGCATTTATAACATTACCACAAATAAAATAAGAAGCGCATAAATGAACACTATAAATTTCGGGCTGATAGGTTGTGGCAGAATAGGAACCAGACACGCCGAAGAAATAAGCAAAACAGGCACCCTTAAAGCAGTTTGCGATATAAATCCCGAAAGAACGGAAAGTATTGTTAAAAAGCATTCCGCAAATATTTACTCTTCGATAGATGATTTGCTGTCAAAAGAAAAGGATATTAATGTAATATCTATTTGTACACCCAACGGATTACATGCTGAACATACCATAAAATCCTTACAAGCAGGTTTTCATGTGCTTTGTGAAAAGCCGATGGCAATTGATGTTACTGATTGCAAGGATATGATTGACAAGGCGGAAGCCAGCCACAAACATCTTTTTATTGTAAAACAAAACCGCTTTAATCCACCGATTGTTGCATTGCGAAAAGCGCTTGTTGAAGGCAAACTTGGCAAAATATTCAGCGTTCAGTTAAATTGTTTCTGGAACAGAAATGAAAATTATTATAAGAATTCCGAATGGAAAGGCACAAAAGCACTTGACGGCGGAGTGCTATACACTCAATTCAGCCATTTTATTGATTTGCTCTACTGGCTTATCGGTGATATAAAAGAAGTTTCTGCATTTACAGGCAATTATGCCCACAAAGACATTATTGAATTTGAGGATACAGGAGCTGTAATCATTGAATTCTTCAATGGAGCGATTGGTACGATCAATTTTTCAATTAACAGTTACTTGAAAAATATGGAAGGTTCCATTACCGTTTTCGGTGAAAAAGGAACAGTTAAAGTCGGAGGTCAGTATTTGAACAAACTAGAATATCAATGTATTCGGGATTATGAAATAAAAGATTTAACTGAAGGAAAACCGGCAAATAATTATGGCGATTACCAGGGTTCTATGTCAAACCACGGAGAAGTTTATAAAAATATAGTTGATGTTCTGACAAATAACGGAAAAATCGCAACCAGCGGAATAGAAGGCATGAAAACAGTTGAAATCATTGACAAGATATATTCAAAAGCAATGCTGCGTAAAAGCCTCAGAGGGATTTTATAGTTAATAAAAAAACATTCACATAAAGGTTGTTTGAATTTTATTTTGTTTAAAGTCATGCATATTGAACCTCAGAACACAAGAATTAAGATTAACAATAAAAAGATTAACATATAAATTTAAAAAATTAAAAACTCTCAAAATCGATAACAAAACAAATAAAGAGTAGTAATCTCAAATATCAGAAACTTTAAACCTTAAACGTTAAATTTCAAACTAATTTTTAATGTCAAACAAGCCCGCCATCACTTCAATAGGCATAAAAAACGTTGAATTCGGAAAAAATGTAAAAGTTATTGAACCTGTTAATTTATATGGTTGCAAAATAGGCGATAACTCGTTTATCGGACCATTTGTTGAAATCCAGAGCGGTGTTGTTATCGGAACAAAAACCAAGATACAGTCGCACACATTTATTTGCGAGCTTGTCACGATAGGAAATAATTGCTTTATTGCGCATGGAGTAATGTTCATCAATGATCTTTTAAAAATCGGAGGACCTTCACGCGGCAACAAAGAGCTATGGAAAGCCACGAAAATAGGAAATAACGTTTCGATAGGTACAAATTCAACAATATTACCGGTGGAAATATGCGATAATGCTGTTATCGGTGCAGGCTCGGTTGTAACAAAAAATATTCTAAAGCCGGGTATATACGCAGGAAATCCGGCAAAACTCATCAGGGAAATAAAAATCAGTATATAATTATTGAACAAACGAACAAACGAACAAACGAGCAATTGAACAATCAAATATATGCACATTCCATTTGTTGATTTACACATTCAATACCTGTCAATAAAAAAAGAAATTGATGCGGCAATAAATGATGTTATCAGAAATTCATCATTTATAAAGGGAAATCATGTACTGGATTTCGAAAAAGCATTTGCAAAAAAACATGATATTAAGCATTGCATAGGAGTCGGCAATGGAACCGATGCAATATACATTGTTTTAAAAATGCTGGGTATAGGCGAAGGCGATGAAGTGATAACAACAGCTTTAAGCTGGATTTCCACATCTGAAGCAATAAGTCAGACAGGAGCAAAACCTGTTTTTGTGGATATAGAAAAAGATTATTTCACGATTTCCGTTTTAAAAATAAACGAAAAAATAAATTCAAGAACAAAGGCTATATTGCCTGTTCACCTTTACGGACAATGCGCACGAATAGATGAAATAAAAAAAATATGTGAAAAGAATAATTTATTCCTTATTGAAGACTGTGCCCAAGCGCACTTTGCCGAACACAACAAACAAAAAGCAGGAACATCAGGCATTGCTTCAACATTCAGTTTCTTTCCCGGAAAAAATTTAGGTGCTTACGGCGACGGAGGAGCAATAATAACCAACGATGACGAACTCGCAATCAAATGCAGGATGTACGCCAACCACGGAGCATTGGAAAAGCATAAACACCAGATCGAGGGAATCAACAGCCGGCTGGATGGCATCCATGCCGCTATTCTCAATGTAAAACTCAAATATATTGATAAGTGGAATAATAACCGTTTGAAAAATGCTTTGCATTACAATAAGCTTCTGTCAGGTATTCCCGAAATTAAAATCCCGCAAATAAGAGAAAACGCAAAACATATATTTCATATTTATTGTATCAGGGCAGAAAAAAGAGACGAACTAAAAAATTTCCTTCTGAAAAACAAAGTTGATGCTGCCATTCATTACCCCACCGCGCTTCCTTTATTACCGGCATACAAACGATTTAATTTTATTGATTCCGATTATCCTGTTGCTTCAGGTTATACTCAAAAGATCCTGAGTTTACCTATGTTTCCTGAATTATCAAAAAAACAAATCGAATTTGTGGCATCTTTGATTAAAAAGTTTTACCATTCATAAAGTCAACAAAACTCGTTTAAAAATATTCCGGCAAGCAAGTTTTGTTATAAATTGATGTCTAAATTGTAATTTTGTACAAACTTCATCTCCGAATAAGAAATCATGCAGGAAATAAATTCAGCAACCGACAAGAAAACGATTTTCGGAAAAGCATTTAGCGATTATAAAGACAAGGTTTTCAGCACCTGCATGGGATTTGTTCATAACACCGAAGATGCCGAAGATTTAGTTCAGGAAATATTTATTGAAGTTTATAATTCACTTGATAAATTCCGATATGAATCCAAAATCTCAACATGGATATACAGAATTGCCGTTAATAAATCACTGAATTATATACGAAAGCAAAAAAGAAAAAACATAATTCAAACAATAGAACTCTTATTTGACTTCAGAAAAGCCGAATACACTGAGAATTCAACGGTTTCCCACGATCAGAGCCACAATAAATCAGAAAACAGAGAATTAAAGCTGGTATTAAAAAAAGCCCTGAATACATTGACGGAAAATCAAAAAACAGCATTTGTCTTATGCAAATATGATGAACTTTCATATCAGGAAGTTGCAGAAATAATGAATATTTCTGTTTCATCGGTGGAATCATTAATTCACAGGGCAAAATTAAACCTTCAAAAAAAACTATTAAATTATTATAAAGGCAATTATTAAAATATGATTCTGAAAATTTTGATAAATAAAAATAACGCAAGAAAACTATAAATTAAGTGTCATAATATAAAATCACCGAAACATGAAATGCCAAAAAGTTCAAAGCAATTTAATATTCTTCATAGGAAAAGAACTTTCGCAGGAAGATGAAGAACAAACAAAACTACACCTGTCAGCATGTGATGAATGCTCCATGCTTTACCGGAGGGTTAATGAAACAATAAATTTTATTAATATTGAAAGGAACGAAAAAGTAAATCCATTTTTATTTACGCGGATAAATGAAAAAATCAAAAACAGTAATTCCCGTGAAATAATTCCCGCATATTACAGACTGGCACACGCATTTGTTTTCGCACTAATAATATCAGCAGGGCTTGCTGCAGGAATTCTTCTCGGAACAAAAAATGCAGGCTATTTCACCGGCTTAAATTCCAAAAAAGACAAAACAACTGAAACCCGAGAATTTACAGGCGATTTTGCTTTTAATGATGAAGAAATTAATAACAACTATTAAAATCAAAACATATGAAATTTTTCACTAAACAGCGTGTTTTAATTTTGGTAATCATCTTTTTGCTTATTACCAATTTAGCCACATTATTTACCATCGGATATCACAGATGGATGTACAGGCATAATTACGACAATAATCCCAGAGCGCGGATCACCAAATTCATTCAGGAAGAACTGAATTTTTCGCAAAAGCAAATGAATGAATATCAGTTGAGCAAAAAAGAATTCAGAAATAATGAAAAAAAATTATACGGAGATGTTTGTGTAACCCGCTTGAAAATATATAAAGAATTATCGCAGCAAAATCCCGACACCATAAAACTTGATTCGCTTTCAAAACAATTCGGTTCTGTTTTTACTGAAATAAATAAAAGTAATGTTAAAAGTTATTTAAAAACAATAGCAATCTGCGACGAACAACAAAAAGTAAAGTTAAAAGGAATCTTCAAAGAGGTATACACAAATGAAGAAAAGAAACATAAAGAATCAAGAGATAACGATTAATAAATAAAAATCACTAATATTTTTTTATGAGAAAAATAATTTATCCACTATTATTTCTGTCATTTATATATTTTGCAAAAGCACAAAGCCATCAGAGTGGTGACAGAAGTAGTACACAAGGACAGGGAAATTACAATTACGAAAAGATAGGAATAATTAGAGGCAACATAAATGACAGCATTTCTTCCCAGCCGGTTGAATATGCAAACATAGTTCTTTTCAGGAAGAAAGATTCATCAATGGTTACGGGCACCATTACAAACGAAAAAGGAGCTTTTATTTTGAATAAAATTCCGTTCGGAAACTATTATATTATCTGCAGTTTTATAGGTTATAGGAATTTCAAAATCCCTAATATACTTATAACGCCGAAAGTTCCGGAAAAGAATTTAGGCAATGTAAATCTCGTAATGTCAAACAGCAGTCTTAAGGAAGTCAATATTACCAGCGAAAAACCTATGATGGAATATGCTCTTGACAAAAAAATAATAAATGTCGAAAAAGCAGTTACATCAACAGGCGGCACAGCAGTTGACGTTTTGCAGAATGTTCCTTCGGTTACTGTTGATGCAGACGGTAATGTTAGTTTACGGGGAAATTCAAATGTAACCATTCTTGTTGACGGGCGACCTTCATCCATTGATGGCACAAAGCTTCAGCAAATTCCTGCAAGCTCAATCGAGAACATAGAAATAATAACTAACCCTTCGGCAAAATACAACCCCGAGGGAATGACAGGAATTATAAATATTAAGTTGAAAAAGAAAAAAGATATAGGATTTAATGCAATGGCAACTGTTACAGCAGGAACTAATGATAAATATAACGGTTCTTTCAACTTCAACTATAACCTTAAAAAAATAAACATTTTCGGTTCTTACGACAACAGGTATAACATCCGCGATGGTTCAGGGAATTCATTAAGAAGATACACTCTTCTTGATTCTACAATTTATCAGAACTCCATAAACAGGAGAAAAATGAATTCAAACGGCGGCAAAATCGGAACAGATATTTTCTTAAACCCTAAAAACACACTCACCCTTACATATATGTACAGGGAAAATTACAGAAACGGCTATGATAATACCGATAACACAGGATACATAGCCGAGAACCATCTTGACACATTTTATACTGCCAACAGCCCAAACAGTGAAAATAGTTACTCGTCTGACTATACTCTGAATTACAAAAAAACATTCGATAAAAAAGGAAAAGAACTAACTGCCGACTTTTATTACGGAACAGAAATCGAAAAAGGAGGAGAAGGAATAACTCAGCAGGGTTATGATATAAACACAAATCCTGTTGGAAACCCAATTATCCAGGATACAAAAACAAATACCAATTGCAGCAAGGCATCATTGCAGATAAACTTGCTCAATCCATGGGGCGATACGGCAAAACTCGAATTAGGAATGCAAAGCAACATTGATTACAACGACGATGATTATCATTTGGCAAATTATGATTACTCTATAAACAGCTTAACTGATGACCCTTTATTAAGCAATAATTTCGCTTATGACCAGCAAACCCACGCAGTTTATGGAATGTATGGCAACAAATACAAAAAATTTACTTACCAGTTCGGCTTGCGGCTGGAAGAAACTTTCACAAAATCAAATCAAAAAACAACTTCCGAAAAATTTGAAAACGAATATTTCAGCTTTTATCCAAGTGTTCATATTACAAGAAAATTAGGAGAATCGCAGGATTTGCAGTTGAGTTACAGCAGAAGAGTCAACCGCCCTAATGAATGGTCATTAAATCCATTTGTTGACTATTCTCATCCCGGCAGCATACATTATGGTAATCCAAGATTAAAGCCAGAATATATTAACTCTTGCGAACTCGGTTATTTCATTACGTGGAAGAAAACCACTTTCAGCACCGACATATTTTACCGCCAGATAAATGATGTTATAAAGAGAATCATGTTTCTGGATACTAATAATATTGTTAATTCAACTTTCGATAATCTCTCAACAGGAACTTCATACGGGCTCGAAGCTATGATAGACCAGTCAATATTCAAATTCTGGAAAATGAATGTTAATTATAGTTATTTCCGAACAATAATTAACGGCGACATTGAAAACACAACAATGACAAATTCCAATTACAGCTGGACAGCTAAATTCAGTTCGAATTTTTATCTGCCTAAAAAGTTTTTCATACAACTTACAGGATTTTACCGCGGACCAATGGTTACACCTCAGGGCGAAATGAAAGAAATGTATTCCGTAGATTTTGGTTTAAAAAAAGATTTCCTGAAAGACAAGGCAACTCTCGGAATAAGAGTAAGCGATATTTTCAAAACAATGAAATTCAGCAACATCATGACCAGCGAAGGTTTAAATGTTGTTATGGACAGAGTGCATGAAAGCAGAGTGGGATATATAAGCTTTACATATAAAATCAACGGCGGCATAAAACCAAAACAAAAAAAGAGAACTGACGAAAACAACTACGAAGGAGGCGATGAAGGAGAAGGATATTGATTCAAAACAGTTTAAAGTTTAATTTCCAAATCATTTGACAAGCGTTCGTTATTGAAAGTCAACATGTAACTTACGCTATGCCCCATGACATATGTCCTCCACCCCAAGCAATAATTTGCAAATCCAAAAAAAATTGATTTTTTTAATATAATTTATTTCATAAATTTGTGCTGATTTAACCTTTAAAAACCAAATTAAGATGAAAAGAGACACACAAGTTTTTGAAATATTAAAAGCTGAACATGATCGTCAGCTTCATGGCATTGAATTAATAGCTTCCGAGAATTTCGTAAGCGAACAGGTATTACAGGCAATGGGCTCCTGTATGACAAATAAATATGCCGAGGGTTATCCTGGCAAAAGATATTACGGAGGATGCCAATTTGTTGATAAAACAGAGCAACTGGCAATCGACAGGGTAAAGACCTTATTCGGTGCAGCATGGGCAAATGTACAGCCACATTCCGGCGCTCAGGCAAATGCCGCTGTTTTTCTTGCATGCCTTAAACCAGGTGACAGTTTCCTAGGATTGGATTTATCGCATGGCGGACACCTTTCTCACGGTTCGCCTGTTAATTCATCAGGAATATTATATAAACCCATACCTTATCATGTAGGTAAAGAAACCGGAACAGTTGACTATGATGAGATGGAGCAAATTGCATTAAAAGAAAAGCCGAAATTGTTACTTGCGGGAGCATCGGCATATTCAAGAGATTGGGACTTTGAAAGAATGCGTTCAATCGCCGACAAAATCGGAGCTATTTTAATGGCTGACATTGCACATCCTGCAGGACTTATTGCAAAAGGACTTTTGAATGACCCGTTGAAACATTGTCATGTGGTTACCTCAACAACTCATAAAACACTTCGCGGACCAAGAGGCGGATTGATATTAATGGGCAAAGATTTTGAAAATCCATTCGGCATAAAAACACCTAAAGGTGAAATTAAAATGATGTCGGCAGTACTCGACTCGGCAGTATTTCCGGGAACCCAGGGCGGACCTCTCGAACATGTTATCGCTGCGAAAGCTGTAGCATTCGGTGAAGCTCTTACCGATGAATATAAACAATATTGCGTTCAGGCTATGAAAAATGCAAAAGTCATGGCACAGGAATTTATGAACAAAGGATATTACGTGATTTCCGGCGGCACCGACAATCATTGCATGCTTATCGACCTGCGTCCGAAATTTCCGGAAATGACAGGAAAAGTTGCTGAAAACACTCTGGTAAAAGCTGAAATTACCATAAATAAAAATATGGTTCCCTTCGACAGCCGTTCTCCTTTCCTTGCTTCAGGAATAAGAGTAGGAACGCCTGCAATTACAACAAGAGGACTGAAAGAAAATGATGTGGTTAAAGCCGTTAACCTTCTCGACAGAGTCCTTTCTAATGTTGAAAACGAAAAACTAATAGAAGATGTTAAATTTGAAGTGAAAGTGATGATGGAAAAATTCCCGATGTTCGCTTACTAACATTTTTTTATAACAGCTGACAAAGATTCCATCTTTCGGAAAGATGGAATCTTTTTTTGTCTATGCCACCCTTTAAAATAATAATTAAAAAATATGTGTTATTTTTGTTTGGTGAAATTTTGTGTTTTTGTGCTTTGGCGGCTGATTTTTTTCGCCACTAAAACACCAAATCACCAAACTCCACGGAAATCCTAAAATATATTTTATATCTTTCTACCAACATAACGCCTCTGACGAGGCTAATAAAAAAGCACCGTAGGTGCGGAATGTTGGTAAAAAAGCGATTACAAAAGTTTTTAAAGTGCCGTAGGTACGAAATAAAAAAAAACAAAAATCTAATCAGACAATAGAAATAAAAAACCAGCAATCAAAATTACGAATAAGCAATAATCATTTTCCTTAACATGATAAATGAAGAATCGGTAGTTGAAGTAAAGAATGTTTTTAAATCTTTCAAAACGGTAAAAGCTGTTAATGGCGCCAACCTGCAGATAAAAAACGGTAAGTTTATTGCAATACTTGGTCCGAACGGAGCCGGCAAAACTACACTTGTTGAAATTATTGAAGGAATACAAAAGCCTGATAAAGGTGAAGTTTTTATTCTGGGTAAAAAATGGAAAGGCAACGAAAACGAACTTCACAGATTTATAGGTTTATCATTACAGGATACTTATTTTATTGATAAATTAAGAGTATGGGAAACGTTAATGCTCTTCGCAAGTTTTTATGATATCGGTAAAAAAAGAATTGATGAAATAATTGAATTGATGGGGCTGGAAGAAAAAAGAAAATCATATGTTGTTAATCTTTCAGGAGGACAGCGGCAGAAACTTTCGTTAGGAATTGCATTGCTTAATAATCCTAAAATACTGATTCTTGATGAACCCACAACAGGTCTCGACCCCAATGCACGCAGGGAAATCTGGTCTATTTTGTTGAAACTGAAAGAAAAATCACAAACATCGCTGATTCTTACGACTCATTACATGGATGAAGCCGAAAAGCTTTGCGATTACATTATCATAATGAATAACGGCAATGTTATTAAAGAAGGAGCAACAACACAATTGCTTAATGAAGACCATGGCGATAAACTCATGGAATTTACTTTTGAGAATTTTATTGATGATATTGACAGTTCGGATTTGCCATTATCTCTTAATTGGGATGTCGCGAACCAGAAAGGTTTCGTGAAATTAAATAAAGTTGAAAATGATTTAACCGTATTCATGAATTTTATTAAAGAAAAAGGATTTAAACTCAAAACCCTTGAATGCCGCAGGAAAACACTTGATGATATTTTCATAACTTTAACAGGAAAACATCTGAATGAATAAAATTTTACGATACAATCAGCTGTTTCAGCTTATAGTTGCAAATCTTAAAGAGGTTGTACGTGAGCCTGGTGTTCTTTTTTGGGGAATAGTTTTTCCTATTCTTATGTCGCTCGGACTGGGAATAGCTTTTACAAGAAAGGCTGACTCTGTTATGAAGGTCGTTATTATTGAAAACAACAAATTACCCGACAGCAGTTCCAAACTCAAAACATTTATAAACAGCAGCACAAAAAAAACCGATAATAATTTATTCAGCAGGAAAGTAGTTGTTGCTGAACAAAAACTTGGCAATACAATTTTTCTTTTTCGTGTTACCAACTGGCAGGATGCTATGGTTCTTCTGAAAAAGGGAATCACAAACATAGTTATTGAAGAAAAAAACAATAATATAGAATATCATTTCGACCCGATGAATCCCGATGCACAGCTGAATTACATAAAACTCTCAAAAATCTTAAATAACAAAAAGATTATTGAAAATAAAAATAACGATAATATAAAAGGACTGACCGTAAGCGGAACACGTTATATTGATTTTCTCATTCCCGGGTTGATTGCAATGGGAATAATGATGTCGTGCTCGTGGGGAATAAGTTATAGCATTATTGAAAGAAGAACGAAAAAGCTTTTAAGAAGAATGGTTGCTACACCAATGAAAAAATCACACTTCCTGATTTCCCTCATCACTGTGAGAACAGCAATGAACCTCGTGGAATCATTGGTTTTATTTCTTTTTTCTTATCTTGTTTTCAATGTAACAATACAGGGAAGCATACCTGCCTTGTTCCTGGTTTTCTTTACCGGAAACATTGCATTTGCAGGCATTTCGGTTTTTATTTCTTCACGTACTTCAAATACAGAAATAGGAAACGGTCTTATAAATGCTGTTGTGATGCCAATGATGGTTTTATCGGGAATATTTTTCAGTTACCATAATTTTCCCGACTGGAGTATTTCGTTTATTCAAAACCTTCCGCTCACAATGATGGCTGATGACATAAGAAATATTTTTTCCCAAACGACAAACTATTCCGAAATAATTTATCATTCTTTTATTTTAACAGTAACAGGAATCACCTTTTTTGCAGCAGGTTTGAAATTATTCAAATGGTATTGATTGCAAAAGACACACTCCCAAACCCTCTCTCAAGAGAGGGCTTTGCGATGTACGCCAGGATCCAAAAGTATTTTAAAAGCGAGGCAAGTGCGTTTGCTTCCGCTCTACAGAGGGGACATAGGGGTGTGTCTTGAATTAAAAATCATACCTTTCAGCAGCACAAAGCAATATTTTCACTATAATTAAGTTTATTAATTGCTTTTTCTTCTCTATTTTTGTAAGCAAATGAGATTTTTCAGATTAACATTTTTATTTATTTTGATTTTTGTTTTTTTCTGCACTTACGGTCAGGAAAAAGCAAACATTTACGGACAAATAATTTCCACAAAAAACAAACCTCTTGCTTCCGTTAACATTTCTGCTCTCGGAATAGCAGGAGGAACGGTTACAGATGCACAAGGAAGATTCCGGTTCGAGGTTCCTGCCAATGTTCAGATAACAATTTTCTTAACTCACATAAGTTACAAAACAGATACAATTAAATTAAAATTACAGCCGGAAGAAAATTATCTGCTGAACAGAACCCTGCATGAATCATCACAAACACTAAATCCGATAGTCGTTACAGACAAAAAGGATTATTCAACTGAAAATCTTCAAAGAATAAACCCCAAGGAAATAAATAAAATTCCGAGCGCTACAGGCGGGATAGAAGCCGTTCTAAAAACACTGCCCGGTGTACATTCGACAAATGAATTGAGTTCGCAATATTCTGTCCGCGGCGGGAATTTTGATGAAAACCTTGTTTACGTCAACGATATTGAAATCTACCGTCCTTTTCTTATCCGTGCCGGACAACAGGAAGGACTCAGTTTCATAAATTCCGACCTTGTGTCGTCGGTTTTATTTTCTGCCGGAGGATTTGAAGCAAAATACGGCGACAAGATGTCGTCGGTGCTGGATATAAAATATAAAAAACCCATAAATTTTGCAGGTACAGCTTCCGCAAGCTTGCTCGGGGCCTCATTTCACATCGAAGATGCACCCGCGAAAGGATTTACTTATTTGTTCGGTGTCCGACAGAAATCAAATCAATACCTTCTGAACAGCATGGAAACAAAAGGTGACTACCGTCCCTCTTTCACCGACATTCAGACATTCATGACTTGTAATTTATCGGAAAAATGGGACTTGAATTTCCTCGGAAATGTTTCACTCAACAGGTATAGATTCATTCCCCAAAACAGGCAAACAAATTTCGGAACTGTAAATCAGGCGTTGCGCCTGACAATATATTTCGACGGACAGGAAGTTGATAAGTTCGAAACATACCTTGGCGCACTCTCTGCAAATTACAATGCAAACAATAACCTGAAATTAAAATTCATTTCTTCAGCTTTCAAAACTTTCGAAAATGAAACCTTCGATGTTCAGGGACAATACTGGCTTGATGAACTTGAATCGGACATGGGTAAAAAAGGATTCGGTGATGTTGCTTTTAATCTTGGAGTCGGCACATATCTTAATCATGCAAGAAACTACCTGCAGGCGCTTGTTTATAATTTCGAACACAAAGGAATACTGACAACAAATCAAAATAGTCTGCAATGGGGAATAAAATATCAGAGAGAAATCATTCAGGATGAACTTTGCGAATGGAGCATGCTCGACTCTGCCGACTATACGCTCCCCCACTCTTCCGATTCGGTAGGTTACATGAATTCTGCTTTACAACCTAAATACGACCTCGAATTGCAGGAAGTGATTAAAACAAAAATAAATATTTCATCAAACCGCATTTCTTCATACATCCAGAAAAACTGGGAAATCAAGAGCGACAGCAGCATATTTGATTTTAATATCGGAATACGTTCATCGTACTGGGATTTGAACAAGGAAATAATTCTTACTCCGAGAGGAATAATTGCATTTAAGCCGAACTGGAAAAAAGACATAAGGTTCAGGGCTTCTGCAGGCTATTATTATCAGCCTCCGTTTTACAGGGAAATGCGCGATTTTTATGGTAATGTTAATAAAAATCTTAAAGCGCAGAAATCTGTTCAGTTCCTTCTCGGCTGCGACTGGTACTTTACTGCATGGGATCGTCCCTTTAAATATGTTACGGAAATTTATTATAAAACACTTTCGGATATTGTTCCTTATCAGATTGACAATGTACGTCTGCGTTATTATGCAAACAATAATTCCAAAGGTTATGCCACGGGAATTGACATGAGAGTGAACGGTGAATTTGTAAGAACACTCGAATCGTGGTTCAGCATATCACTCATGCAAACCGAAGAAATAATCGAAAATGATTTTTATTACACTTATTATAATAAAGACGGTAAACTTATTATTCCCGGTTATACATACGACACCAAGCATGTTGACAGCATTTACCACAAACCCCAATATATTCCGCGCCCTTCCGACCAGCGCGTTAACGTAAGCTTATTTTTTCAGGATTATTTTCCGAAATATCCAT
>JAQUPB010000066.1 GCA_029004185.1 Bacteroidales bacterium
TTCATATTATAGTTGGTAACATAAACTTTGTTTTCATCAGTCGGCAATTCGGCAAAAGTAATTTCGGGCGGAACAGGTTTTAACTGGGCAGGAACATTGTGTACCTGATTCAAAGTTTTTGTTAATTCTTCCGGTTTCAGCGGTCCATAATATAAAACATGATGCTCATATGAATTCAATGTTTTAATTACAGAAATTAAATCCTCCGGTTTTATTGATTTGAGTTCGGTTTCGCCGATAATATTTGTATATGGCGATTTTGCACCATATTTGCCGTAATTCACCATTGCCTGCTGAAGAATAACTCCTTTGTTAAGTTTATTGTTTGCACGTGACTTCAGTATATCTGAAACCAGATTCTTCAATGCCTCTTCATTCGGTTGTGCATCGGCAAGAATATCTTCGAGAAGTTGTATTCCTTTTGTCATGTTTTCGGCTAAACCTGTCAATCCTATCGAAACCCTGTCTTCCGAAGCATAAGCATTGAACGAACAACCTATTTTGTAAAATTCCTGCTTTACCTGCGCCGGAGTTAATTTCGAAGTACCCAGGTAATCGAGATAATCAAGAGCTAAACCAAGTTGCTTATTATTATTGTTGCCCATCTCAAAGCTGTAATTCAAACTGAATAATTTATTTTCAACATTTTCTTTATAAAGAACTTCAATGTTGCTTTTAATTTTCAGCTTTTTCATGTCCTTTGAAAAGTCAATAAATACGGGCTCAATAATTGCAGGTTCTTTGGCAGTAATCTGTTTTAAAAATTCGGACTGGTCGTTTCTGTTGACTTTTATCGGAGTTATATGAGGTTTTGTTATTCTTACCACACTCTTATCAATGCCTGTTCTTTTATATACTACAACATAATTATTGCCATAATATTTTTTTGCAAATTCAATTACATCCTGCTTTGTGATTTTTGAAAGACGGTCTAACTTGTTCACTTCATCAATCCATGGAGTTTCGGTAACGAATGCATTTGTCATTTTTGATGCCCTAGCCCTGTTGTTTTCCTGACGTTTGAGTTCATTTAATTTCAAATCATTTATAATCGCAGGAATAAGCCAGTCGGGAAATTCGCCCTTTTTAATAAGTTCAATTTGTGAAAGAAGCAAATCTGTAACCTCCTCAAGCTTCTGCCCTTCCTTCGGTCTGCCCGTAAGCTGATGAACCGAATAATCCTTAAGAACATCAGTACCCGAATTAGCCGAAAGCACTTTCTGCGCCTGAACAAGGTTAAGGTCAATCAAACCCGCAACACTGTTTGCAAGTATCATATCCGTCATTTCAAGCAAGTCCGATTCTTTTGTGTTTATTCCAGGAAAGCGAAAACCAATATTAACAGATTCGGCATCAGGACCCAGAACTTCCTTAATTACCGGTTGTGTGATGGGGTCTTCAACTGGAGGAACATAAAGCTTTACATTGCCAGCTTTCATTCCTCCAAATTTCTGATCAATTAATTTAATAAGGGCATCAGGGTCGAAATCGCCTGCAAGACATAATGCCATATTATTCGGAAGATATTTTTCGCTGTAATATTTTTTTATTGTTAATATTGAGGGATTTTTAAGATGTTCGGCTTTACCTATTGTCGTCTGCGTTCCATACTGGTGTTTAAGAAATAAATTTCCGTATAAAGTTTCTTCAATTTTTGTGTTGTCCCTGTCGGAATACATATTCTTTTCTTCATAAACAGTTTCAAGCTCTGTGTGAAACAACCTAAAAACAGGATTTCTGAATCTTTCCGATTCAATGTCGAGCCACGTTTCAAGCTGATTTGAAGGAATGTCATTTATATATGCAGTTACTTCATTTGAGGTGTATGCATTTGTGCCTTTAGCACCAAGCACACCAACCATTTTATCATATTCATTCGGAATAGCGAATTTAGATGCCAGGGTGGAAATGCTGTCAATCTCAATATATATTTGTTTTCTTTTATTCGTGTCCTTTTCCGCTACGTATGTTTCAAAAAGGTTATCAATCTGGCCAAGCAAAGGTTTTTCTTTCGAATAATCTTTAGTGCCGTATTTGTCGGTTCCTTTAAACATCAGATGTTCGAGATAATGCGAAAGTCCGGTATTGTTGGCAGGATCGTTTTTACTGCCTGTTCTCACAACAATATTACACTGAACCCTAGGAGCGTCTTTGTATACCGACAGATAAACCGTAAGACCGTTATCAAGTTTGTAAATTCTTGCATTTAACGGGTCATTTGGAACTGATTGATATGTGTACTTTTTCTGCCCAAAGGCAAAAGTCATGTTTAATGCAAATGCCGCAATAAACAATAGTTTGAAAATCGATTTAATCTTTCTCATAAAATTATTTTTTTCTAAAGTATATGATTTATTCTATCCGTAAAATAATAATGTACGAATAACGAAAAACAATCTGTGAAATCCAAATGTAAATTCAATTATTAGATTAAAACAAAAAAAGCGTAGATAGCTCTACGCTTTATATATGTATATGAAATAAATTATTTTGTAAAATAATAAAATTCCCCATCCATGATTAAAAACATTTTTTTAACATCATAAAACCCGATAATGATTTTTGTCGCTCCTCCGAAACATGTAAAATCAATAGACGAAAGTCTCACTTCACCATTAATGCTTCCATTGGATTTAACTCCTTTTTGCGCAAAATATTTTGCGGCATCAACAGTTTCAGCCTTACTGTAATCGGTATTGCCGTTACAATTGTATGTTTTGTTGTCGTTCGAAACATACTGCACCATAAACTGATTGTTTAAAGTGTATACGAATACCTTTGTTATATCATATTTTGATTTCGGTTGCTGTTTTGAAATCAGCCATTCACCATCGTTCGGACCCTTTGCGGCAACCTGCATGCTGGCTTGTTGTGCTTCAACACTTATTACATACATAAGTGCAAAAATTATAATATTGAGTCTCATAAATTTTAAAATTTAGATTAATAAATAAATTTCAATTGTCAATAGTTCAACAAATTTACATCTATAAAACATAAAAATCAAGTAATGTTTCATTTTTTTAATAACAACTAAGAAACCATATATGCAGTTTCCAGTTGTTATAATAAAGAAAATAGCTTATATTTGGTCATTAATTGAAGTATAATGAAAAATATATTTCTTATCATTTTTTTCTTGTTTGGTTTTTTTCAAAGTAAAGCGCAAACGTGGAATCTTGTATGGTCGGATGAATTTGACAATGCAAATATTAATACATCCAACTGGACATACGACATAGGTGGTACAGGCTGGGGAAATAACGAACTTCAGTATTACACAAACAATTCAACAAATTCAAAAACCGAAAACGGAAAACTGCTGATTATTGCAAAGAAAGAAAATTACGGGGGGAAAAATTATACTTCTGCACGTCTAAAAGGCAAGGGATTGCAATTTTTTACTTACGGAAAAATAGAAGCATGCATAAAACTACCTGTGGGAAAAGGCATATGGCCTGCATTCTGGATGCTTGGCAATAACATTGATCAGGTTGGATGGCCTGCTTGCGGTGAAATTGACATAATGGAACACATAAATACCGAACAAAAAACATACGGGACAATGCACTGGGATAACGGCGGACATGTTTCTTACGGAGGTGACACGGCTTGCAACGTAACATCTTATCACGTTTACTCTGTCGAATGGAATGCCGATGCTATCAAGTGGTTTCTCGACGGAACAAAATTCTGGCAAGGAAATATAAAAAATAACATTAACAGCACAGATGAATTTCATCTGCCTTTTTTCATCATTCTCAATATGGCTATTGGCGGCAATTGGCCGGGAAATCCCGACGGCACCACACCGTTTCCCGATACAATGTTTGTATATTACGTAAGAGTTTATCAGGAATCTGCCGGCATACCCGAAAATCCGAATTCAACTCATATTTACAACCTGCAAAACAACCCGAACCCGTTTAATTCATCGACTTCTTTCTCATTCAATCTTCCCACAAAATCATTTGCATCATTAAAAATATATGACATTTTCGGTTGCGAAGCAGCTGAAGTAATTTCAGAAGAATTACCGGCAGGAAATCATATAATAAATTGGAATGCAGAAAAATTACCCCCAGGTATTTATTTTTACAAACTCCAGACAGGCTCATATTCCGAAACGAAGAATCTTGTTGTTATTAAATGAAGTTTTCATTCTCCGGTCATTTTCTTTCTCTTGTTGATTTTGTATAACCCATTTATTGTTCATTTATTATTTAAGCGAATCAAGGGTTGAAAATTTCTTAATTGCCGTCTGCTTTAGCTGACGGATTAATGATTAAAATAACAAAACGGCTTTAGCCAAAACAATTTAGTCATTGGGCTAAAAGCCCATAAGCTAATTGTGTTTTATGTTCGGCAATTTCAACCCTTGATTCGCATTATTTATTCCCTTTTTTTTGTAATTGGATAAATGGTGTTACTCCATTTTTATCATTTCTTGAAATATTTTTGGATTTCAACAATATTTTTATGGATTTTTTATAAACTTTTATGTTTTTCCATGAAAACTTATTAAAAATCCATAATTTTTATCAACAATACCCAAAAAGTAATAAAATTATACTTTATCTTTGCAAAAAAAACTAAATCCATGAGCAATTTTCGTTTCACATCATTAAACACGGCAATCAACAGAAAACCGAAAGAAGTAACAGCCCCTTCGGGCAAAATATCTGATTACTTTGGCGAATTGACATTCAACAGGGTGGCAATGCAGGAATTCCTCCCTAAAGAAATCTATAAAAACCTTGTCAACGCCATTGAAAAAGGCGATAAAGTTGACCGGAAGATAGCAGACCTTGTTGCAGCCGCCCTTAAAAACTGGGCAATGGGAAAGGGAGTTACTCATTACACACATTGGTTTCAGCCATTAACAGGCAGTACTGCCGAAAAACACGATGCCTTTTTAAGCGCAATTGAAGATGGAAGAGGAATTGAAAACTTTCAGGGCGGAAATCTCATACAACAGGAGCCCGATGCATCAAGCTTTCCGAGCGGCGGCATAAGAAATACTTTCGAAGCACGCGGATATACAGCGTGGGATCCCTCCTCGCCCGCTTTCATAATTGATAAAACTTTGTGCATACCAACTATATTCATTGCATATACCGGAGAAGCTCTCGATTACAAGACTCCTCTTATAAAGTCACTTCAGGCACTCGATAAATCAGCTTCTGCCGTTTGCCAGTATTTCGATAAAAACATTACCAAAGTCGTTGCTACTCTTGGTATCGAACAGGAATATTTTCTTGTGGATGAAGCGCTTTTCAATGCACGTCCGGATTTATTTCTAACGGGAAGAACACTGTTTGGGCACGCATCAGCAAAAGACCAGCAGCTTGCCGACCAGTATTTCGGTTCAATACCCGAAAGAGTTGTTTCATTTATGAAAGACTTCGAATACGAAGCCCACAAACTTGGCATCCCCATAAAAACAAGGCATAATGAAGTCGCCCCGAATCAGTTTGAGTGCGCTCCCATTCACGAAGAAGCCAATCTCGCTGTTGACCACAACCTGCTTTTAATGGACATTATAGATAAAACCGCGGCACAGCATAACTTCAGGGCACTTTTTCACGAAAAACCGTATGCCGGAGTGAACGGTTCGGGAAAACACAACAACTGGTCGCTTCTTACAAATACAGGCATTAATTTATTATCGCCCGGAAGAACCCCTAAATCAAATTTCCGCTTTCTTGCATTTCTTGTTTGCATAATAAAAGCATTGAACAATCACACCGACCTTCTGAGAGGAAGCATTGCTTCAGCGAGTAACGATTACCGCCTTGGTTCGAACGAAGCACCGCCGGCAATAATTTCTGCATTTATCGGCGAACAGCTTACACGCATACTTGATGAAATCGAAAAAGACGTTAAAAAAGAAAATATTTCTGCCGACCAGGCAAAAGAACTTTCAATAGGCATTCCGAAAATCCCTGAAATTTTGCTCGACAATACAGACAGGAACCGCACTTCTTCATTTGCTTTTACAGGAAATAAATTTGAATTCCGTGCTGTGGGTTCTTCTGCAAACTGCTCGGCGGCAATGATAGTCCTGAATACTATTGTTGCCGACCAACTCGCAAAATTCAAAAAAGAAGTTGATGAACTTTTAGTAAAAAACACAAATAAAGATGACGCAATATATTCCATAATAAAAAAATACATAAAAGAATCAAAGCGCATCAGGTTTGAAGGAAACAGCTACAGCGAAGAATGGCTGAAAGAAGCCGAAAAGCGTGAGCTTTCAAACATAAAATCAACACCCGAGGCAATAAAAGCTTATGTATTACAAAGCACCATTAAACTTTTTGAAAACAATTCGGTTTTAAATGAGCGGGAACTTAAGGCTCGTTACGAAATAAAACTAGAAAATTATATTAAGAAAGTACAGATTGAAGCAAGAGTGATAGGTGATCTGGCAATTAATCATATTATACCCATCGCAATAAAATATCAGAATGTTTTAATTGAAAGCGTAAGAGGTTTAAAGGAACTATTCGATGAGACAACATACAAGAGGTGTTCACATGATCAGCTTAAAACCATCCTCGAAATAACCGAACATATAAATGAAATAAAATCGAATGTGGATAAAATGATAGAAGAAAGGAAAACGGCAAACAACATGCCCAACAATGAACAAAAAGCAAAAGCATACAACGAAAAAGTATTGCCTTTTTTTGACATCATGCGTGCCCATACCGACAGATTGGAATTCCTAATTGATGACGAAATATGGCCTCTTCCGAAATACAGGGAGTTGCTGTTTACAAGATAATGAGTTATTATTAAAAGCCGTGAGGAAATTAAAAATTCAGAAAAAGTTTCTTTAATCAAATGACAGATTCCGAACGAAGTGAGGAATCCCTGAAAAAGTTTATAAAAAATATCAATACGGTATTATCCAACAGTAATAAAAAAGCCCCGTAAAAAAACGGGGCTGGGCTTAATATATGTATTGAAAGGTAAAAAAAGGTTCTTATAGTAATAGCGTTATGCTGCCGGGACGATTATCAATATTTCCATTTCCATCTTTTACAAATATTTCATAAGCATAAACACCAGGAGCAGCCTTTTGTCCATTTTTCTGAATTATACCATCCCATTTCCTTGTATAATCTGTTGTTTCAAACACTTTATTTCCTGCTCTGTCATATATTATCATCCTAAATTCACAGTTAGACAAATTTCCTTCGGGTCCGATCACATCATACACACCATCACCGTTGGGTGAGAATGCATTTGCCATTCTGAATAACTTAATTATAGCATCCACCTTCTTTGTATTACTTGCTGAGCAACCGTTTTTATCAATTACAGTAAGTTGCACATTGTATATGGCACTTTTGCTAAATTGATGTTCAGGGTACAACTCATCTGAATTTCGGGCATCGCCGAAGTTCCATATGTATTTATCGGAATTTCTGTTGGAAGGACTGAAAGAATATTTACCGTCGTTTACATCCCAGTTAAATTCAGCGCTTGGCGATTGTTTAACAGTAAGAGCAAGACCTGATGTTGATGTTCTTTTTGTTTTCTTATATTTCACAGTAAGCGAAACATTGTAGTTGCCGTCATTATAATAGGTGAATGAAGGGCTTGCCTGTGATGAAGTGGCGCCATTTCCGAAATTCCACTTATAAACTGCACTGTCGCATTTTTCTTCGGGTGTGAAAGTTACCCTGAAAGGAGTGCATCCTTCTTTTGCATTGATAGTGAAAGCAGCATTCGGATTTCTCTGTGAATTTGCTGTCTTCTCCGGATTATTCTGCGTAACAGGATTATTTTTTTCAACATTATTGTTGTTGTCGTTCGTTGATTTTACCGGAGCAACAGTTGCGTTTTGACCGTATTCCTGATTTCCGCTTGTATTTACAGGAACTGATTTTACTACATTATTTTCATTGCCTCCGTTATTCTGCTGAGAACTCACATTATCATTTGCATTCTTTACATCATTATTATATGTATTAACATTATCCTTTTTATTGACTTCGGTATTGTTTCTTTTGTCGTTGCTTTGAGTGGTGTTGTTTTTATTATTAACATATAAATATGTAGTAACAACTGCAACTAACAAAACAACTGCTGCTGCACTTAAAATGAATTTCCTGGGAATAACAGTCTTGCCTTGAGGTAAACTCTTTTCAAGCTTTTCCCACCCTTTCGGATCATAAGGAAACTCTATGTTTTCGAGCTTACTCCTTAGCAACTCATCAAAATTCATATTTTCATTCCCTAAACTCATTTTTTAACTTATTTTATTTCGAAAGCCTTCAAAATTTATATTGTTTTCAAGTTTATGACGACCTTCTAAAGTAAAAGACAAAAAAAAGCGCTTAATGGTTGCGGGACTTCTGTTATTTTTTTAAATATTTATGAATAAATTTCATAAACAACTGATTTGCAGATTGTTTTCACTGTGATTTTTTAAGGGATTCTCGCAAAAAAAACTATATTTTAATTTATATACAAAAAATATTCATATAATAATCTAAGGAATTCAGGTTTTAAACAATTAATAAATTGTGTTAGTAGAAATCTGTTAAATAAATTAATGATTATAATGAAAACCTGATAAAACTTTATATTTTGTAACCGGTGCCTGACTGATTACTGATTTCAGGTTTCAGGCTACTGATAAAATGTTTAAATTAAAACCATCGGAACATTTAGTCCAATTTGCTTTCTATTGATTCAAATGTTCTTTTCTCAGAAGGTCGTTTATTGTTTTAACTGGATTGAATGTAATAAGCGGGACTTCTGCAAAAATTGTTATCCATTTTGCCATTGCCCCGTTCCACAAACCCGGTAGTTCAAGGGCTTTTATTTCTTTGCCGTCTTTTGATTTTAAAGAAATAAAACCTGTATCAGGATTGGTAAAATCAAGCAAATTGAATGGTGTGTTTTTATAATTCCTAACACTGCACACAAGGTCAACAGGATTGAAATGAGTTGATGCCTTATATATTTCTCTCTGTTCATTATCGTTCATGTTCACCTGTGATGTTTCAACAATCTGCAATGATATTTGTCCGTTTTTATCTTTCACCCAGAAAGGACCGCCGCCGGGTTCGCCTTCATTTTTGACCATTCCGCAAATTCTTACAGGACGGTTCAGCATGTGGAACAAATATTCTTTCTTTTCTTCTTTTTCTTTTTCGTAAAAATATTCAGGGATATTAAGGCAAAGCGTTTTCACTGCATATTCTTTTATCTCATCAATTGTTTTGTCCTGAACATTTGTTTCGAGTTTCTGAAGGTAATTTTTTATTTTCTCTCTTATTTCAAGAAGGTACCCTGCCAACACTTTCTTATATATATATGTAGTTTCTTTAAAAATATCGGGAACTATGTTGTCAATATTTTTAATAAAAACAATTTCTCCTTTGAGGTCATTGAGGTTTTCAAGCAGTGCGCCATGACCGGCAGGGCGAAAATGAACAGAGCCGTCTTTTTCCCTGAACAATTCATTCTTCATATCAACCGCTACAGTATCGGTTGAGGATTTCTGAACAGAATATGTAATTATGAATTTTGCGTTAAACATTTTTTCATAAACCGGAAGAACGGAATCAATATGTTCAACGAATTTTTCAATGTGTTCGGGCGAAAAGGTAAAATGAATATTAACGCTATTTCCGCTACATTTACAATAATTCGCGCCTTCCACCAAGTGCTCTTCAAGAGAAGTCCTGCTGTAATTCTCGTATTTGTGAAATTTCAGCAATCCTTTCGGAAGATTTCCGTATTCAAGTCCGTTTTCTCTTAAAAGACAATTTATGATTTCATTATATTTTTTCTCTTTCAGGCAAATGTCAACATCCGAATTGTTTTGTTTTAAAGCATTTTTTAAATCATCGTAAAAAGCAAATTTTTCAATATTTGAAATAAAATTAAAAACCGAATTAAAACTTTTATCGGATAAATATTTTTCGTAATCATACTCTGTGTTTTTATACCATTCGGTAAAAGAAAATAATGTTTTGAACATTCTTGTTGCGGCGCCGGAAGCAGGAACAAATTTTATTACATTGATTCCGGAAGCCAGATATTTATCATACTTACGACAAAAATCATCCGTTTCATTTTTCGAAAAAACTTTTATGCCGTTGCCATTTATTGCAGGCGCATCAAGAACAACAAAAGGAAATCCTTTTTTAAAACATTCCGTCTGCCGCATTATTTCTTCTTTTCTTATTCCTTTTGCTGAAATTTGTTGCAAATCTTTTTCAGAAAACATAAATCAGGTTTGAATTTTTAAAAGTTTTTTATTTTATTATCTTTGCAAAGATAAAACGAAATTTTCAACATCAAACTCTAAACTTTAAACTTCAAACTAACATAGCCCGGATGGCGGAATTGGTAGACGCGCTAGTTTCAGGTACTAGTGATTGTAAGATTGTGCAGGTTCGAGTCCTGTTCCGGGCACCAATAAATTCCAGTATTTTTACGCAGTTAAGTTGAAGTTTTCTTCTTTATTATAATAATGTATATGTCATCTTATTATTCTTCTTATATTTTAAGAGTTTATTGATTTTTTTTGACAACAGGCTAATATTTATACATTTATTATTAAAAAAAATGTCACTTTATTGCAACCAATAGATTATTTATTTTGTCTAATTGATAAATTGTAATAAATATAATTTGTTTAATTAAATTTAATAATGAAAACCAAATTAATCAAATCGCTAAAAGCAATATGCGTCTTATTATTTTTCAGCCACATTATTGTTTTTAATATATCGGCACAAAATAATTGTGCCTCACCAACCACAATAACTACTTTACCTTTCACGGAAACAAGGTCAACATGCGGAGCAGGTTCCGATTACAGTTCGGGGCAAGCATGCCTTAATTCTTATTTTACCGGTGAAGATGTGGTTTACAAATTTACTCCATCACGAAACATGTGTGTTAATTTTAATCTCTCACATGGAGGGTTTGCGTGGGACGGTGTGAGTTGTTTGTCAGGTTATACTTATCCCGGTGCCTGCCCGACAGGATGCACAAGTTACTCTTCAATAAACGGAATATGCACATGTAATGCATGTACATCCAATCAGCAACCTGCCGAAAGCATGGGAATAACTTTCCTCAACGGATGTCCAAGTTCAGGAGGTACTTGCATGGACGGAGTATCATACACAAGTCTTTCAACTCCGGGTGGCACAGGAACTGCCGGCTTCTGGGTTGAACAGTTAACTGCAGGACAAACATATTATATTATCGTTGACGAGATGACAACAAAATGCCACACTTATACTTTTACGGTTAATGAAGCAATGTGCCCAAATCCCAATGCAGGATGCGGCAACAATCTTGATTTTGAATATAAGGATTTTTCTAACTGGACAGGAGGAGTAGGTGTATGTTGCCCGGTTACCATAACAACTCCCGGCATTGTACAACATGGCATCAATAGTCCGAATAATGAAGGCACAACATGTTTACCCGGTTCAGGTGGAGGAAGTGTAGGAACAGGAGACATTGCTGCCCAGCATTCAATAATGACAGGTCCCGGAACCGACCCCTATACCGGAGGAGCAGTAAAAGTAGTATCACCTAATGGCGGTTACTTTTCTTCGCGTGTTGGTAACGCTGATGTTTGCGCATACGGTGCTCAATTATGCCATAACTTCGTTGTCACCCCTCAAGTTGCCGGTTTCACGTATATGTATACTGTTATTTTTGAGGACCCCTCTCATACAACAGACGAACAACCAAGATTTCAGGTAGAGGTAAAAAATCAGGCAGGAGCTATTCTTCCTTGCGGTAATTATTACTTTGTTTCAGGAGCAGGTATTCCGGGATTTCAGCAATTTGCAGGATATAACGGCTCAACAACCGTACGTTATAAAAACTGGACTTATGTTGGAATGGATTTAAGTACAATGGTAGGAAATACTCTACAAATTTGCTATTCCACTGGTGACTGCAGTCCTGCAGGACATTTCGGATATGCTTATATTGATGCAACTTGCCGTCCTCTTGTTCCACAGGGATTTACAATATGCACCACAGGAAGCCCTGTGCAATTATGCGCTCCTCCTGGCTATACCGCATGGACATGGTCCACAGGTGCATTAACAGAATGTATTAATGTTGCCAACCCTACACCAGGAGCCACTTATACGGTAACCGTAATGTCAGTAAGCGGATGCCCTTCTGTTGTTAAAGACACTATTAAACTTTTCCTTGCAGACGCTTGGGGTAATCAAACAATTACTTGCGTAGGTAGCGTAACCCTGAATTCTTCAGCTAACGATTATGCAAATTATTCGTGGAGTTCAAACCCTCCGGGGTTTATGTCAACCGACCAGAATCCTATTGTCAGCCCTACTGTTACAACAACATATTATTGTAACATAAGTCCCCGTTTCGGTACAGGATGCTCCATTAACAGGCAAATGGTCGTAACTGTAAATCCTTGCTTTGCCGTTTATATCAACCCAAGTACGATATGCAGGGGAAATTGCACGACTCTAACTTCTACTATTAGCGGAGGAACCGCTCCTTTTTCATATACGTGGAGCACCGGACAAAACGGAGCGGGACCTATTACCGTCTGTCCCACTACTACAACGGTATACACTATCACTGCAAGAGATAATGCAGGTCTTACTCATACGAATTCGGCTACCGTCACGGTAAATCAACTGCCACTAATAACATCAACCAGCACTTCTGTTTGCCCGGGAGTACAAGGTGTTATTTGTGCTTCAAATGGTGTAACTTATACATGGAGTACAGGTCAGCAGACTTCCTGTATCTCAGTCTCACCTGCTTCAACTACAAATTATACAGTCACGGGCACAGATGCTAACAGTTGCACGAATACTGCCCAGGGTGTGATAACAGTGCTCACTCCTCCTACAATAACAGCAAACGGAGGTTCGATATGCAAAGGTAAATCAATAACAATAACTGCAGGCGGGGGAACTACTTACACATGGAATACCACTCAAAACGGAAATTCAATTATTGTCAGCCCTGTCGTAAATACGACCTACACAGTAACCGGAGCTGACGCAAGTAATTGCACTGGTACAGCCTTATGTGTCGTATCCATATATCCCGACCCGACTATCACTGCAACCGGAAGCACGGTATGCATGGGTACTTCAACAATGATAACTGCAGCAGGCGGAGTAACATACACATGGAGCAATGGACCGCAAGGTTCATCCCAAATTGTAGGTCCTTCAGCAAATACCACATACACAGTAACAGGAACAGATGCAAACGGTTGTACGGGTTCGGCCTCATGTACTGTTGTTGTTAATAATACCATTACGCCATTTGTAAACAGTCCTGAAATCTGCAATGGATTTTGCACTACATTGACAGTTACAGGAGGAACCAGTTACACATGGACACCGGGAGGCGAAACAACACAGACTATTTCAGTATGCCCTGTAACCACAACTAATTATTTTGTAAGTGTAACAAATGCTCAGGGATGCACGGGAACTGCCACTGCTGTTGTTACCGTTAACCCTTTACCGGTAATAACTGCAACAGGAGACACAAAGTGCTTGGGAATAGCAGCTACTATCACCGCTAACGGAGCAGGAACGGGAGGTAATTATATATGGGATAACTTATTGGGAGCAGGACAAACAAAAGTTGTTAATCCTAATGTTACCACAACTTATAACGTCACAGGAACCGATGCTAAAGGATGCACGGGTACTGCTTTCTGTGTGGTTACAATTAATCCTCTTCCAACAGTCACTGCAACAGGAGGTGTTATTTGCAAAGGCGGAGCGCAGATTATTACTGCTGCGGGAGCTAATACTTATGTATGGAGTAATGGTTTTAACGGTGCTTCTCAAAGTGTAAGCCCTATGGCCACTACTACATACTGTGTCACAGGAACGGATGGCAATGGATGTACCGGCACAACTTGTTGTGTTGTTACTGTAAACAATACTCTCACCCTTACAACCACAAGCGCTGAAATCTGCAATGGATTCTCGGCAACAATCAGTGTTACCGGCGGAGGCACTTATCAATGGGATAACGGTTTTCAGGGA